>JAYSFH010000205.1:0-6864 GCA_041913405.1 Dongia sp.
AGATCGCGCGTCAGCCAGGCCGGCTGGTAGTGGCGCAGGGTCAAGAGCCCCGGCATCCAACGTATCCAGCCGGCTTGTTTCGTCATCTTCCGGAGTCCCGCCTATTCCGACGCGAGTAGGCGGCAGGCGCTAAAGCCGGTCAAGTTGGGCCAAGGTGCACGATGTCGCCGCCGAAATGGAAACGGCCATGCCCGGGCGGGCATGGCCGTGGAACGCGTGGCAACCCCGATCAGCGATAGGGGTAGCCGGCCTTCTCCATGTTGGCGGCGTATTTCTTGAAGATTTCGACCACCTTGCCGGCGCGCGGGCTCGAAGCGGCCACTTCGTCCCAGAAGCCCTCGGAGTCCTTCAGGACCTGGGCCCAGTCCTCGGCCGGAAGCTGGGTCAACTCCATCTTCTCGCCTTCGACGCGCAGCTTCGCCTCGCCGCCCCAGTACCAGAGGTCGCGGTAGTAATGCGACTGGTCGATGGTGACGCGGAACAGCTCCTGCAGGTGCGGCGGCACCTTGTTCCAGCTCGGGGTGTTGGCGAAGTAGCTGCCGAACCAGGCACCGGTCACCGAGTTCGCCAGCGCGTACTTGCAGACGTCCGCCCAGCCCACTTCATAGGCCTCGGTGAAGCCGCACCAGGCGACACCATCGAGCTCGCCGGTCTGCATCGCCACCTCGACGTTGTCCCAGGGAATGGTCACCGGGACCAGGCCGTATTTCGACAGGAACTTGCCCGCGGTCGGCACGCCGAAGACGCGCAGCCCGTTCATGTCGGCGAGGCTCTTGATCGGCTTGTTGACGGTGAAGATGTGGAGCGGATCCCAGGCGCCGGTTGAGAGCCAGGTGACGTTCTCGACGTCCTTGTAGGCATCGGCCCAGATCTCGTTCAGGCCGTAGTAATGGAACAGCGCCGGCACATCGAGGCTGTAGCGGGTCGCGAACGGGAAGTAGCCGCCGAAGACCGCGATATCGACCGGCGAGGCCATGGTCGCCTCGTCGGACTGCACGGCATCGACCGTGCCGGACTGCAGCGCGCGGAACAGATCCGCCGTCGGCACCAGCTGGTCGGCGTAGTAGAGCTCGATCTCCATCTCGCCGTTGGCGGCCTTGTTGAAGGCGTCAATCTGCGGCTTGATGACATGGGCGCCCAGCGGCGCGCCGGAATAGGTCTGCAGGCGCCACTTGATCGGCCCGGTCTGGGCGATGACGCGCGGCGCGCCGAGCGTCGCACCCGCGGCCAGGGCCGCGCCGCCGAGGCCGGCCTTGCGCAGCACGTTGCGGCGGGTCGCGAGGATCTTCTCCGACGGGCTCTGCTTCTTGCTTTCTTCAGTCACAAGCACCTCCTGTTGGTTGTTGTTGGAACGCCACTCAGCCTTTGACGGACATGTGCTCCGGCAGCCAGAGCGCAATCTCGGGGAACAGCATCACCAGCACGATGGTGAAGACCATGATGATCGCGAAGGGCCAGATCGACCGGTAGATGTCTACGAGCGTGATCTCCTTCGGCGCCAGCGAGCGCATCAGGAACAGGTTGTAGCCGAACGGCGGCGTGATATAGGCGATCTGGCAGGTGATGGTGTAGAGCACGCCGAACCAGATCAGCTGGTTGTCGAAGCCGAGGTCGAGCACCTTCACCAGCGGGATGTAGAGCGGCGCCACGATGACCAGCATCGCGGTGTCGTCGAGAAACATGCCCATCACGACGAAGCTCGCCATCATCAGCACGATGACGCCCCAGGGACCGAGGTCGAGCTGGTCCAGGAAGAAGTGCTCCAGCGCCTTCACCGCGCCGAGGCCGTCGAACACCGTGCCGAAGGCCAGCGCCGCCAGGATCAGCCACATGAACATGCACGAGACGTTCAAGGTCTTGAGCGAGGTGTCGCGGATCAGCTTCCAGGTGAAGCGCCGCTTGGCGACGGCGGCCAGGGTCGCGCAGGTGGCGCCCACCGCCGAGCTCTCCACCAGGCTGGTGAAGCCGAACACGAATAGCCCGGTCATGAAGAAGAAGATGGCGAAGGGGATGATCCCCGCGCGGGCCAGGGCCAGCTTCTCGCGCAGCGGCATCCGGAGCTCTTCCTCCGGCACCGTCGGCGCCAGCTTCGGATTCATCCGCGCCCGGATCATGACATAGAGGATGAACAGGGCCGCCATGATCAGGCCCGGGACCAGGCCGGCGAACCAGAGCTTCGACACCGGCTGGCGGGCGATCATGCCGTAGAGCACCATCACCACCGAGGGCGGGATCAGGATGCCGAGCGACGACCCGCCCTGGACCACGCCGGAGATCAGGATCTTGTCGTAGCCGCGGCGCAGCAGCTCGGGCAGCGCGATGGTGGCGCCGATCGCCATGCCGGCGACCGAGAGCCCGTTCATCGCCGAGATGATCACCATCAGGAACAGGGTGCCGATGGCGAGGCCGCCGCCCACCCTTCCGAACCAGACGTGCAGCATGCGGTAGAGGTCTTCCGCGATGCCGGACTCGGCCAGGATGTAGCCCATGTAGATGAACATGGGCAGCGTCAGCATGGCGTACCAATTGAACAGCTTGAAGACCTGCCCGAACGAGAGCTCGATCGAGCCCGGGCCGTAGAGCAGCAAAGCCGCCGTCATGGCGACGAAACCGATCGCGGCGAAGACCCGCTGGCCGGTCGCCAGCAGGACCAGCATCGCGCCGAACATGGTGAGTGCGATGGCCTCGTAGCTCATGCGCGCTGCTCCCCGGCCAGATCCTCGCCGCGGAGCGTGGCGATGTGCTTGAAGACCAGCGAGACCGCCTGCATCAGCATCAGGACCAGGCAGACCACCAGCAGCGCCTTGATGGGGATGACCGAGGGATTCCAGATCGAGAAGCGCTTCTCGTTGGTCGCGATCGCGTATTGCAGGCTGGAGATGCCGCCGATCAGCGTCACCGCCAGGTAGAAGATCAGGCAGACCGCGGTCGCCAGATCCATCTTCGCCTTGCCGCGCTCGGACAGCGACGAATAGATCAGGTCCATGCGGACGTGCGCGCCGTTCTTGAGCGTGAACGCGCCGCCCATGAAGTAATAGGCCGCCAGGGTGAACTGGGTCAGTTCGACCGCCCAATGCACCGGCATGTGGATGACGTTGCGGGTGAAGGCATCGAACATCAGCGTCGCGCCCATGACGAAGATCAGCGCGGCCGCGAGATAGCCGACGTAGTCCGAGATCCGGTCGGTGAATCTCACATAGCTCCGGACGAAACCCGGCATCCCCATTCCCCGCTGCAACCACCCTGTGTTCCGGGAAAGGCTGGACTTGGCCCACGCAATCCCGAGCGGCCGGCTCGCTTTGGCGGAAATTCACCGCTTCTCGGAGCCGGACACGCCTGTCGATCTAGCACGCGGAAATGTTCCTGACATCAGTTTCCTTACAAACAACAGGTTCCTTGCAAAAACGGGTTGTGCTCCTTACCGAAATCGGCACAGACTGGTGAAATCGGTGGTGTGTGCGTTCGGCCTGCCGTGCATGCGGCAAGGTCGGGGCCGCTGCGATGACAAGGCCGTCGCGTTTCGCTACCGTCCGAGCATTGCGTAACCCCACGACGGAGCCGCGGGACCCCGCCGGCAAAATTCATGTCCAACGCGCCTTCCAACGCCCGCGGCATCGCCGGGATGCTGTTTGCGACTGCGTCCTACGTGGTCTGCGACACCTTCATGAAGCTGGTGACCCTGGCCGGCGTGCCGCCCTTCGAGGTGCTGTTCGTGCGCGGCATCTTCGCCGTCGCGTGGTGCGCGGGACTGGTGCTGATTCTCGGCCAGTGGCGCGGCGTCTCACGCGGCTTCACCCCCGCATCGCTGGCGCGCGCGGCGTTCGAGACCGCCGGCGTCATGTTCTATATCGTCGCGCTCTCGATGATGCCGATCGCGGACGTGGTCGCGATCGAGCAGATCGCGCCGCTGATCTTCATCCTGATCATCGCCACGATCGGCCGCGAGCGCATCGGGCTGGTCCGCTTCGGGCTGATCGCCGCCGGCTTCGTCGGCGCGCTCCTGGTCGCCCAGCCGGACGCCAGCGGATTCTCCACCGCGGCCCTGCTGGCCTTTGCCAGCGCCCTCTTCCTCGCGCTGCGCGACGTCGCCGGACGCAAGGTTTCATCGGATATCCCGGCTTTGGTCGCGACCCTTGCGACCAATATCGTGGTGCTGGCCGCCTCCGGCATCGGCATGGTCCTGACCGAAACCGTGGTGCTCCCGAGCGTGGAGAACACCCTCTTCCTCGCGGCATCCGGCTTCTTCGTGACCTTGGGGCATTTCGGCGTGTTCATGGCCTACCGGCTGGGCGCGCCGGCGGTGATTGCGCCGTTCTTCTACAGCTTCGCGGTCTGGGCCATGCTCTCGGGCCTGATCGTGTTCAACGAGTGGCCCAACCCGCTCGCCCTGCTCGGGATCGCGACCATCGTCGCCAGCGGACTCGGCATCATCCTGGTCGACCGGCGCAAGCCGCGCCCGATCGAGCCGATCCTGCCCGAATGAAGAAAGCCCCATGAAAAAAGCGCCGGGGGGACGACCCGGCGCTCAGAAGACTTGGGCTGGTTGCTGCAAGCGACCCACCAGCCGCCCCGCGGTCGGGGCGGCCGGCGGGTGAAGGATCAGGCCGCTTCCTGGGTCAGGATGACGGGGCCGCTGGCGCTGGTGTGGAAGGGAACCGCGCGGACTTCGCGCAGGATCGAGCGGATGGTGGCCATCACGCCGGAGAACGCCTGGTCGGCGACGGCGTAACCGGCCGGCAGCGCCGGATCGGCGGCGAGACGCAGGGTCCCGTCCTCGCCACGCACCAAGCCGATATCCATCAGCTGGCGGTCGTCGTGATCGGCCAATTCGCGCACCAGGGTCCGGTTGTTCATGATAGACACTCCTTCTAAACAGTCGGCGGGGTCATCTCGTTCGCCCTCGCTCCATAGCTTGCATATTTAGCTGGTTCCCGGGGATTTTCGACTGAGTTCGGGTGTGATTTCTGTTAAGCTGGGCTAAACAGGCAGCTTAATCTGCCGTTAAGGGATAACCGGCCATGGCGACACCCCCGGAAACCAAGAAGCCGGCACAGACCCGCATGCCCGCGCTGGCGGCGTTGCGCGCCTTCGAGGCGGCGGCGCGGCTGGGCTCGGTGCGGCGCGCGGCCGAGGAGCTGCATGTGACCCCGGCGGCGATCACCCAGCAGATCCGGGCGCTGGAGGCCGATCTCGGCCTGGCCGTGGTGCAGAAGCGCGGCAATGCCCTGGAGCTGACCGAGGCCGGCCTGCGCGGCAAGGATCCGCTGATCAACGCCTTCCGCCAGATGCAGCAGGCGGTGGAACGGATGCGGCAGCGCAAGGCGCCGCGGCGGCTGCGCCTGAGCGTGGAGCCGGCCTTCGCCGTCAACTGGCTGATCAGCCGCCTGCCCCGCTACCGCGAGCTGCCGAATGCGCTCGACGTGCTGCTCGACCCAACCAAGACGGTGGTCGATCTGGTCGCCAACGAGGCGGATCTGGCGATCCGCTTCGGCCGCGGCCACTATCCGGGACTGGAATCGATCGATCTCTTCGAGGACGAGATCCTGCCGGTCTGCGCGCCGGACTACTTGAAGCGCCACCCGATCTCCAAGCCGAAGGACCTGGTGCAGCATCAGCTGCTGCGCCTGGACTGGTCGAGCCGCGAAGGCCTGTGGCCGGACTGGCCGGCCTGGTTCGAGGCGGCCGGCGTTTCCGATCTCGGCTCGGAAGCCGACCGCCAGCGCGACATGACCTTCCCGGACAGCAACCTGCTGCTGCGCGCCGCGGTTGGCGGCCAGGGTGTGGCACTCGGCCAGACCTCGCTGGTGCAGGACTTTCTCGACAGCAAGCAGCTGGTGGCGCCGATCTCAAAGCGCCTGAAGACCGGCTTTCGCTATCACCTGGTCTATCCGCTCGGCGCCGACCAGCGTCCGGAGATCGCCCTCGTCCGCGACTGGATCGTCGGCGAGGCGCATGGCAAGTGAGATTTCCGGCTAGGCTGTGCTCTTCCGCAGGAAGTCGACGAACACCATCATCATCTCGATCGCCCCGCCGGCGCCGCCCAGCGGCAGCTGCGCGGATTCGATGAACTTGAATTCCTTGAACGGACCGAGATAGGCCGGGCGGTAGAACCGCGGCTGCCGGTGCTCCAGCACCCAGAGGTGATGCTGCCAGATCGGGTTCGGCGCGCGCTGCATCGGGATCTCCGACATCCGCTTGCCGGTCCATTCGGCATCCATGTTCTCGCGCACCCGGGTGCCGATGTAGCGATAGCGGAAGTCGAGCGGATCGCGCTCGACATCGACCAGCACCATGTTGCGCGAGAGCTTCGGCTGTTCCAGCAGCGGGTCGAAATCGGCGCGGACCGGAAACGGGCGATCGCCCTTCTTGCCCAGCCAGTATTCGTAACCGGCGCGCGTGATCGGCGACCGCAGATCCTTGGCTTCGATGGCCGCCAATGCGGGATTGCCGATGGCCGACAGAACTTCCTCCAGAAGGCCGGTCCGTTCCCGGCGCTTCGCCCAGACTAAGCCATCCGGGTAGCCGAGGGGAGTCGGCCTTCCGCTGCCGTGCGGCCTGGACCGGGATCACGTCAGATGATGCCGGTCAGGATTCCGACGCCGGCGACCGCCATGGCGCCGCCGCCGAACCGGATCATGCGCGGCGAATAGGTCCGGCTGAACCGGGCGATGCCGATCGCGAGGCCGATGCCGACGCCGTGCAGCAGCGCAGTCGCCAGCATGAAGCCCAGGCCATACTCGAGCCCGGAGGCATCGACCGGCATCTCGGCGCCGTGGGCATGGCCGTGGAAGACCGCGAAGAGTCCGACCAGCGCCATCGCCGCCGCGACCGGCCACTTCCATTGCAGCGCGACGGCGAGACCGA
>JAYSFH010000206.1:0-6807 GCA_041913405.1 Dongia sp.
CGAGCGGGGGAGATCCCGACTACTCGTCCGAACACTGTGGCAGTCCCCCTAAACTCCGTCATGCCAAGGCTTGGCCTTGGCATCCACGAGTTTGGAGCAGCCAACTCTCTGCGACTGAGAGAAACTCGTGGATCCCAAGCCCAAGGCTTGGGATGACGACCGAGAGTGAGGCGCTCGTCCAGCCTTTCCCGCCCGCCAACCCCGGTTTCCTGCCAGGAAAAATTGTTTCCTGATGCTTGAAATCGGGCCGGAGGCTGCGCTAATATCCGGCAGCTTTTTGCCTGATGGGAGCAGTGCCATGTGCGGCATCGTCGGCCTATTTCTGAAGAATCCCGCGCTGAAGCCGGCGCTCGGGAAGCATCTCGAGACCATGCTGGTGGGCATGACCGAGCGCGGGCCGGACAGCGCCGGAATCGCGGTCTATCACTCGGCGGTGCCGCAGGGGCAGAGCAAGATCACGCTGTTCAACGCCGACACGACGTATCACTGGCACAAGCTGGCCGGCGATCTCGCCGACGCGCTCAACGTCGAGACCGACATCGACCAGAAGGGCAACCATGCCCGCCTGGTCGCGCACTGCCCGGAAGACCGCGTGCTGCCCTGGATCCGCGCCAATCATCCGGACGTACGCATCATGGGCTACGGCCAGCTGATGGAAGTCTATAAGGACATGGGCCTGCCGGCGGATGTCGCGGCGAAATACGGCCTGGCCGGCATGGAAGGCAGCCACGCCATCGGTCACACGAGAATGGCGACCGAGAGTGCCGTCACCACCGAGCATTCGCATCCCTTCACCCCGGCCTCCGACATGTGCCTGGTCCACAACGGCTCGCTCTCCAACCACAACAATCTCAGGAAGTGGCTGCGGAAGCAGGGCCAGGAGTTCGAGACCGACAACGATTCCGAGGTCGCCGCGCGCTACTTCGCGCACCGCCTGAAGGAGGGCGCCTCGCTGAAGGAAGCGATGGAAGCCGGCTTGAGCGATCTCGACGGCTTCTTCACCTTCACCATGGGCACCAAGGACGGCTTCGCGGTGTTGCGCGACGCGGTCGCCTGCAAGCCCGCGGTGTTGGCGGAGAACGACGACTGGGTCGCCATGGCCTCGGAGTTCCGCAGCCTCGCCTATCTCCCGAACATCGAGAAGGCGAAGATCTGGGAGCCGGCGCCCGCGACCGTCTACACCTGGTCACTCCATTAAGGCGAGCTCCCGTTGAATACGATCGATCTCGAGAAGACCCCGCTCCGCGAAGTCAACCAGCGGCTACAGGGCCTCCCGTCCGAGACCAATGAGCGGCTCTGGAAGCTCACCAACCCGCATGGCGAGCATGCCTGCGCGGTCGGGCTGACGGCGCCGATCGAGGTCCATATCGAGGGCCATATCGGCTATTACTGCGCCGGCATGAACCAGAAGGCCAAGGTGGTGATCCACGGCCAATGCGGCGTCGGCGTCGCCGAGAACATGATGTCCGGCGAGGTCGTGGTGAAGGGCACCGCCTCCGCGGCGGCCGGCGCCACCGGCCAGGGCGGCTTGCTGGTGATCGAAGGCGATGCCGGCACCCGCTGCGGCATCTCGATGAAAGGCATCGACATCGTGGTCAAGGGCTCGGTCGGCGCGATGAGCGCCTTCATGGCCCAGTCCGGCGCGCTGGTGGTCTGCGGTGACGCCGGCGCCAATCTCGGCGATTCGATCTACGAGGCGCGGCTCTATGTCCGCGGCAAAGTGGAGAGCCTCGGCGCCGACTGCGTCGAGAAGAAGATGACCCCGCACCATCTCGCCAAGCTCGCCCGGCTGCTCCAGGCCGCCGGCGTCGATGCCGATCCCAAGAGCTTCAAGCGCTACGGCTCCTCGCGCAAGCTCTACAACTTCCACATCGACAACGTCGATGCCTACTGACGAAGCCCCATAGGATCCCAAGCGACATGAGCGATCGCGCCAACCCCACCCCGTTCTACACGCCGCCGCGCCCTTCGGCGACGTTCGATGCCCATTCGATCGCCGAGATCCATCGCGCCGCGGCGACCGGCATCTACGACATCCGGGGCGCCGGCGCCAAGCGCAAGGTCCCGCATTTCGACGACCTGCTGTTCCTGGGCGCCTCGATCTCGCGCTATCCGCTGGAAGGCTATCGCGAGAAATGCGCGACCAACGTCACGCTCGGCACCCGCTATGCGAAGAAGCCGATCGAGCTCAAGATCCCGGTCACCATCGCCGGCATGAGCTTCGGCTCGCTCTCCGGCGCGGCCAAGGACGCGCTCGGCCGCGGCGCCTCGATCATGGGCACCAGCACCACCACCGGCGACGGCGGCATGACGCCGGAAGAGCGCAAGTCCTCGAAGACCCTGGTCTATCAGCTGCTGCCCTCGCGCTACGGCATGAATCCGGACGACTTGCGCAAGGCCGACGCGATCGAGGTCGTGATCGGGCAGGGCGCCAAGCCCGGCGGCGGCGGCATGCTGCTGGGGCAGAAGATCACCGAGCGCGTTGCCAAGATGCGCAACCTGCCGATCGGCATCGACCAGCGTTCCGCCTGCCGGCATCCCGACTGGACCGGCCCGGACGATCTCACCATCAAGATCCACGAGCTCCGCGAGATCACCAACTGGGAGAAGCCGATCTATGTGAAGGTCGGCGCGACGCGGCCCTATTTCGACACCGCCTTGGCGGTGAAGTCCGGCGCCGATGTGGTCGTGCTCGACGGCATGCAGGGCGGCACCGCGGCGACCCAGGACGTGTTCATCGAGCATGTCGGCCTGCCGATCCTGGCGGCGATCCGCCCGGCGGTGCAGGCGCTGCAGGATCTCGACATGCACCGCAAGGTGCAGCTCATCGTCTCCGGCGGCATCCGCAACGGCGCCGACGTGGCGAAGTGCCTGGCCTTGGGCGCGGATGCGGTCGCGATCGGCACCGCGGCGCTGATCGCGCTCGGCGACAACGACCCGAAATGGGAAGAGGAATACAAGAAGCTGGGCTCGACCGCCGGCTGCTACGACGACTGGCATGAAGGCCGCGATCCGGCCGGCATCACCACCCAGGATCCGCAGCTCGCGGCCCGGCTCGATCCTGAGAAGGCCGGCCACCGCCTCGCGAACTATCTCGCCGTCCTTACCATGGAGGCGCAGATCATCGCCCGGGCCTGCGGCAAGAGCCACCTGCACAACCTGGAGCCGGACGATCTCGTGGCGCTGACCGTGGAATCCGCGGCGATGGCGCGGGTGCCGCTGGCCGGGACCAACTGGATTCCCGGACAGGACAAGTACTGATCACTTCTTCGATGGCGTAACAGGGAGACGCCTCGCGACCAGCGACGGGGCGCCGAAAAGCAAGAGGGGACCATGGCGACCGATCTCGCGAAAATCGCGAAAGAGCGAAAGATCAAGTATTTCCTGATTTCCTACGTCGATCTGTTCGGCGTGCTGCGCGCGAAGCTCTCGCCCGCTGCCGCGATCGGCGCGATGCAAAGGGACGGCGCCGGCTTCGCCGGCTTCGCCACCTGGCTCGACATGACGCCGGCCCATCCCGACCTCTTCGCCAAGCCCGATCCGGAAAGCCTGATCCAGCTCCCCTGGAAGCCGGAAGTGGGCTGGCTGGCCAGCGACCTCTGGATGGACGGCAAGCCGGTCGCCGACAGCCCGCGCGCGCTCTTGAAGCGCAAGATCGCCGAGGCCGAGAAGAAGGGCCTCCGCATGAAGAGCGGCGTCGAATGCGAGTTCTTCCTGATCACGCCGGACGGCAAGGCGATCGCGGACGGCGCCGACACCCAGGACAAGCCCTGCTACGATCAACAAGCATTGATGCGCCGCTACGACGTCATCACCGAGATCTGCGACAGCATGCTGGCCTTGGGCTGGAAGCCCTACCAGAACGACCACGAGGACGCGAACGGCCAGTTCGAGATGAACTGGGAATATGACGATGCGCTGCTGACCGCCGACCGCCATGTTTTCTTCAAATACATGGCGCGCGCGATCGCCGAGAAGCACGGCATGCGCGCGACCTTCATGCCGAAGCCGTTCTCGAATCTCACCGGCAACGGCTGCCACGCCCATGTCTCGTTCTGGGACAAGAGCGGCCGGACCAACCTGTTCGGCGATGCGAAGGGCGAGCTCGGCCTCTCCAAGACCGCCTACAAGGCGCTGGGCGGCATCCTGCACAACGCCGACGCGATGTGCTCCTTCTTCAACCCGACGGTCAATTCCTACAAGCGCATCAACGCGCCGCGCACCACCTCCGGCGCCACCTGGTCGCCGTCGAGCATCACCTGGACCGGCAACAACCGCACCCACATGATCCGCGTGCCCGATGCCGGCCGCTTCGAGATCCGCCTCGCCGACGGCGCCACCAATCCCTACCTGCTGCAGGCCGGCATCCTCTCGGCCGGGCTCGACGGCATCGCCAACGACCGCGATCCGGGGAAACGGCTCGACATCAACATGTACACCGAAGGCCACACGGTGAAGAACGCGAAGAAGCTGCCCTTGAACCTGCTCGACGCGCTGCGCCTCACCGACAAGTCGAAGTCGGTGCGCGAGCAGTTCGGCGACAGCTTCGTCGACAGCTACATCAAGATGAAGACCGACGAGTGGAACAGCTTCACCAAGCACCTGACCGAGTGGGAACGGCAGAACACGCTGGATTGCTGAGGGCGAGGCGTGCGGCGGGCGGATGCTTCGACAACAACAGATTGCACCCGCCGCACCTTGATCAATTCGCTACAGTGATCTTGATGTCGACGGTCTGCTGCTTGGTTCCATCGGCAATGGTCAAGACATAGCTGCCTGGCGTTTGCGCCGTTATCGTCACCGTCTGCTTGGTGGCAGAGGGCGTGACGTCGACCTTCAGCCCACCAGCAGTTCCGGTGAAGCTCGGAAAGGTGATTGAATCGACGCCGGTCACCGTGAGGACCTTGGTCTTTGTCGCATCCGACAGCTTCATCGTGATCTCCCGGTCGGCCGGAGCGATCGCCATCTTCGGCGCCGTCACCGTTACATTGAGCACCTTGGAGTTCTTTCCGGAGGCATCGGCCAGCGAAACCTGATAGCTGCCGACCTTCTTCGCCGTAATCGTGACACGCAATCCTGATCCCGATCCGGTCGTTTCGGAGGAGAGGCCCGCGGGATCGCCGTTGCCGATGACTTGCGCGGTGATGTTGCCGATCGCCCCGGTTGCTTGCAGGGTATAGGTGGCGCCAACGATCATGGCTATGTCCGGAGTGGCCGGATCGATCGAGAAGCCAGCATTGTCCAGTTTCTTGAAAGGACAGTCGGTAAGCGCGCCGAGTTGCGTCTCCATATCGTGCATCCGCGAAACAAAAGGCTGGATCTGGAACACCCGTTGTTGCACGGGCAGGAGTGCGGCGTTCACCTCGGCGGTTGCCGCCGCGACCTGCTGATCGCCGGTTGGGGTCAGCATGATTGATTCCGTCTTTACAGACCCCCCGTCCTTGTCAGTCCCCGTCGCCTTCGTGCTGGCTGGTGCTGGCGGCGCAAAGGAGTTGATGAGGCCTTTGGTCGCCGGTGAAAGACCGTTGGCAATCGCCGCGATTGCGGTGATGTCCGGCTCGGTCTTCAGGATCTCCACACTGACTTTGTCGCGGATGTCGTCGACCACGCCGTAAAGCGCCGGACCCGCGCCTTCGATTTTCGAAACTGCAGTTGCGCCAGAAGACGACGCGCCTTCCGCGGCGACCAGCAAGGGGTCGGCTACGGAAATCACCGCTTCCGCCGCCGCCTTGGTATCGGGTGTCAGTTGGCTCTCCCCAGCGTACTGGGCGAGCAGCATCTTCAGGTTGCTCACATCGGTGGTAAGCTTGGCGCGGTCGATGACCAGGCCATCGACGGCCCCTTGAAGGGTGTAGAAATCCTGTGGCCGTATCAGATACGGCGCGCTGCGCACAATGGCGCATCCGAGAGTGGTCGAGCCCGAGAGGTATGCGGTCTGCCGCGCGTCGCTGAGCATGAAGGAGCCGATGCCCAGACCGGATGCACCGGCGACCGCAAGCCCGGTGATCGCCTCCGTGCTGCCTCCGGTGATGCCGAGGTACACCGCCGCAGCGCTGATAGGAATGAGCGTGAGCGCCAGCCCGTTCTTGAGCTTCGATTGGTCGCCAACCGCGTCGTAATAGTCTTCTCGAAGCGTGTTGCCGTATTCGATTGCGCCTGGAAGGGCGCCATAGAATTGGCAGTAGGGCGACGTAGGCGCGGACTCCGATACCTTGCTCGATCCACCTGTTGATGGCTTGGCCTGAGATGCGATAACCGCGTTGCGCGCCAAGATCGCGGCCTCCATTGCCTCTTTTGCCGATTGCGTTGCCGCTTCGAGCTTCACGATCTGCGCGTCCATGCTTGCAGTGGGGAGCTGGCTTGCGGCCAGCAGAGCTCTGTTGGTCTTTGCAGATGAGGTTGCAGAAGCTGTGTTCAAATACTCCGCGGTTCTTTGCGCGACGGCCGAGTTTGCCATTTGCAAGCCGACGCCTTGCTGGGTGCAGGCGTCCATTTCGGCCGAGATCTTGTATCGCTCGGCTTTGTCGACGCCGACATGCGGGTTGATCAAGGAACAGGCGGCAGTGCCGCTGAGCATTGCTGCGAGCGCAGTGGCTCGATTCAAGGATTTCATGGCCGCTCCCCTTGGTTGGCGGCGGCCCTCGCCCCGAGCGCGTCACCTCCCTCAAATGAGGCATACTTAGCGGGGATCTTCAATAGACTTTACATACCCAAAGTTGAGTACGATTATTGGGCAAAGCTTAAGAGTTCTGCTTGGAGGAGGCGACGGCTAGTGCGCTTCGGCTGACGCCTTCGCCGGCGCCGTCC
>JAYSFH010000207.1:0-6799 GCA_041913405.1 Dongia sp.
CTCAGTCTTTGGCGCGTTCGACGTAGGTCGCGTCGGAGGTGTTGACCACGATGCGGGTGCCGGCGGCGATATGCGGCGGGATCATGACGCGAACGCCGTTCTCCAGCTTGCCCGGCTTGTAGGAAGAGGAAGCGGTCTGCCCCTTCACCACGGCATCGGCCTCGACCAGTTCCATGATCACGGTTTCGGGCAGCGAGACCGAGATCGGCGAGCCTTCGTAGCTCGACACGGTCACGACCATGCCTTCCTGCAGGAACACGGCGGGCTCGCCGATCAGCTCGGCGTTGAGCGTGATCTGCTCGTAGGTCTCCTGCTCCATGAAGGTGTAGTCGTCGCCGTCGGAGAACAGGAACGAGTATTCATGCTCGTCCAGGCGCACGCGCTCGACCGTCTCCGAGGAGCGGAAGCGCTCGTTCAATTTGGTGCCGGTGCGGATGTCCTTGAGCTCGACCTGGAGATAGGCGCCGCCCTTGCCCGGCTGGGTATGCATGGTCTTGACGGCGCGCCAGAGCTTGCCCTGGTGCTCGACGATGTTGCCGACCTTAATGGCGTTGCCGTTGATCTTCATCGCTAGAATCCGCTCATTCGATTGATCTGTTTGGGAAAATCGGCGCGGAAACTACCAGGAACATGCCTGGCAGTAAACCGGCCCGTATGCATGCTCTGGGCGCGCCGCTTCCATACCTGATTCCGATTGGTTGGCAAGGGTTTACTGTGTTAACTCCAACCCCTCCGGCGAAGCCGGCTTCTGGACTGACCGGCGCCGCAGCAGGGGTGGCGCCCCAAACGGAGACTGCCGCAGATGACCCAGTACCGCTCCCGCACCTCGACCCATGGCCGCAACATGGCGGGGGCCCGCGGCCTCTGGCGCGCGACCGGCATGAAGGACGGCGACTTCGGCAAGCCGATCGTGGCCATCGCCAATTCCTTCACCCAGTTCGTGCCCGGCCATGTCCATTTGAAGGACCTCGGCCAGATGGTCGCCCGCGAGATCGAGGCCAATGGCGGCGTCGCCAAGGAGTTCAACACCATCGCCGTCGATGACGGCATCGCCATGGGCCATGACGGCATGCTCTACAGCCTGCCCTCGCGCGAGATCATCGCCGACGCGGTCGAGTACATGGTGAACGCGCATTGCGCCGATGCCCTCGTTTGCATCTCCAACTGCGATAAGATCACCCCCGGCATGCTGATGGCGTCGCTGCGGCTCAACATCCCGACCGTGTTCGTCTCCGGCGGCCCGATGGAAGCCGGCAAGATGGTCATGAAGGATGGCAAGCTGGTGGCCCTCGACCTGGTCGATGCCATGGTCGCCGCCGCCGACGACAAGATCTCGGACGAAGAGGTGAACAAGATCGAGCGCAGCGCCTGCCCGACCTGCGGCTCCTGCTCCGGCATGTTCACCGCCAATTCGATGAACTGCCTGACGGAAGCGCTCGGGTTGGCGCTGCCCGGCAACGGCACCACGCTCGCGACCCATGCCGACCGCAAGGAGCTGTTCCTCGAAGCGGCACGCACGGTGCTGAAGCTCACCAAGCGCTTCTACGAGGGCGACGACGAAACGGCGCTGCCGCGCTCGATCGCGTCGTTCAAAGCCTTCGAGAATGCGATGACCCTCGACATCGCGATGGGCGGGTCCACAAACACCGTGTTGCATCTGCTGGCCGCCGCCTATGAAGGCGAAGTCAATTTCACCATGAAGGACATCGATCGCCTCTCGCGGCGCGTACCGAATATCTGCAAGGTGGCGCCGGCGGTCTCCCACGTTCACATCGAGGACGTGCACCGCGCCGGCGGCATCATGTCGATCCTCGGCCAGCTCGAGCGCGGCGGCCTGATCCATCGTGAGCTGCCGACCGTGCATTCGGCCACGATGGGCGATGCGATCGACCGCTGGGACGTGACCCGGGCCAACGACCCGAAGATCCACCATTTCTTCAAGGCGGCACCCGGCGGCGTGCCGACCCAGACCGCCTTCAGCCAGGACCAGCGCTTCGACAGCCTCGATCTCGACCGATCGAAGGGAGTCATCCGCGACATCGACCATGCCTTCAGCAAGGACGGCGGCCTCGCCGTGCTCT
The DNA here is from genome assembly GCA_041913405.1 of Dongia sp. Lineage (GTDB taxonomy): Bacteria > Pseudomonadota > Alphaproteobacteria > Dongiales > Dongiaceae > Dongia. The sequence continues at coordinate 2,082 of JAYSFH010000207.1, forward strand.
ACGGCAACATCGCGCTCGAAGGCTGTATCGTGAAGACCGCCGGCGTCGATGAATCGATCCTGAAATTCTCCGGCCCGGTAAAGATCTTCGAAAGCCAGGACGCGGCGGTCGAAGGGATCCTCCTGAACCAGGTGAAACCGGGTGACGTCGTCGTGATCCGGTACGAGGGACCGAAGGGCGGTCCGGGCATGCAGGAGATGCTCTATCCGACCAGCTACCTGAAATCGAAGGGCCTGGGCAAGCAGTGTGCGCTGATCACCGACGGGCGCTTCTCCGGCGGCACCTCGGGCCTCTCGATCGGCCATGTCTCGCCGGAAGCGGCCGAAGGCGGCGCGATCGGCCTGGTCCAGGAAGGCGACCGGATCGAGATCGATATTCCGAATCGCACCGTAAATCTCGCGGTGAGCGATGCCGAGCTTGCGAAACGCCGCGCCGCGATGGACGCTAAGGGCGCCGCTGCCTGGCAGCCGGCCGAGAAACGCCATCGCCGGGTGACAACGGCGCTCCGCGCCTATGCGGCGCTGACGACGAGTGCTGCCAAGGGTGCGGTGCGGGTGGTACCATAAGGCCTGTTTAGGCGCCTCCGGGGGGAGGGGCCGAGGGGAAGACGTGCGGACTGCTGCCTGTATTGCGTTCGTGCTGGGACTGGCCGGCGCGATCGCCTTGATCGCCTGGCAAGGTTTCGGAACCGTGTCCGTCGCCATGGGAACCCTGGGCGCCGGCGTCCTGTTGCTGCCGCTCATCTATGCCCCGCACTACTTCGGCGCGGCTTTCTCCTGGAGCCTGAACTTCCCCGAGGGCCGGCGCCCCGCCTTCCTCAAGATCCTGCGTGCGATCTGGATCGGCATCGCGGTCGAGACGCTGATGCCGCTGGGCGGCCTCGCCGCGGAGGTCGTCAAGGCCCGGCTGCTGATCCGTGACGGCACCCGCGCTTCCGACGCCGCCTCGCTGGCGGTGGTCGACATGACGGTGCAGATCGTCGTGCTCATCTTCTGGGCGTTGCTCGGCTTCAGTGCGCTCATCGTCACCGGTCCCAACGAGACCTTGTTCTGGCCGATCGTCACCGGGGCTGCCTTCCTCACGTTGGCGATCGGCACCATGCTCTATGCGCAATACGCCAATCTCTTCGGCAAGCTGGCGCAGTGGGGCGCGCGCAGCCTGCGCTCGCCGCGCTGGCAAGGCCTCGCCGACAATGCGCATCATCTCGACCGCACGATCCGCGCGATCTATGCGCGGCCGTTCCGCGTCGCCGCCGCCTGCGCGATCCGCTGCGCGACGCGCGGCCTGATGGCGGTGGAGATCTGGGTGGCCGCCTGGCTGATGCACAACCCGATCACGCCCTCCGACGCGGTGATGTTTATCGGCATCATCTGCACCTTGCGCGCCGCGGCCTTCGTCGTGCCCGGCGGCTGGGGGCTGCAGGAGGGCGCCTATGTCCTGCTCGGGCAGATGATCGGGCTCGAGCCGGAGATCGCGCTGGCGCTGTCGCTCGCCACCCGCGCCCGTGAATTGATGACCGGGATTCCGGCGCTGCTGCTCTGGCAGCTGATCGAGGGCCGCAGCCTGCACCGGCTGATCGGCGGAAGGCCGGAGCCGATGACCTCAGAGCTGGACCCAGCTTAGCCACTGGCCGGGATGGCGCAGAACATGAGGCTCGCTGCAGCGCGCGAAATCCTGCACCGCGGCTGAGACCGCCTCGTCACGCGACCCGTCGAGGGCGATCTCAGGCTCGACCGTCACTTCGACGACACCGTCGGCGGCGCGGAAGGCAAACACCGGCAGCAGCTTGGCCCCCGTCATCCGCGCCAGGCTGGGGGCCCCCGGCGCCAGCGGCAGGGTGCCGTCGAGAAACTTCGCATCGACCGTGCGTCCCGTACCCTTCTGCCCGGTGATGCTGACCACCTGGTTGGCTTTCAGCCGCTTCGCCAGGGTCTGCAAAGCAGCGTTCTGGCCCTGCAGCGGCAGCAGCACGCGCTCGCGGATGTAGCGGTCCTCGATCCGGGTCTGCATCCGGTTCAGGTATCGCACGCCGAACTTCGTCGCCGAGAAGCCGTGCGCCGGCGTACTCAGATGCACGACGTCGAGCCCGGCGCGGCGAAAGCCGATCTTCGATCCCAGATGGCCGTGGAAGCCGTGGCTGACCCAGAGCACCGCGCCGCGGCCGGCCTCGAGCGCGGCATGGACATGCTCGAAGCCGGCGGTGCGCACCGGCGGTTCCCATCGGTCGAAACGGTGGCACTTCAGCACCTGGAAGAAGGTGAAGATGCCCTCGGCGCCCATGTCGCGCAGGATGCGGTCGGCAGGCAGGTCGGCCAGCCGCGTGCCGAGCGTCTTGCGGATCATTGCCGCGGTCGCTGCCGCATCCTTGGTGAGATCGCCGATCGCCATCGGGCTCAGCAGCCGCCCGAGCGCCGGCCAGGCGCGTTCGGGTAGGAACCAGGCGGGCAGGGTGAAGAACGGCGCGCCGACCAGCACACCGAGATCGGTTCCGGAGAAAGAGCGCTGCGGATCCAAATCAGGCGGCGCTGCTGCGCGCCTTCAGGCTGTGCGCCGCGAGGGTCCTGCCGAGATCCCAGATCGCGCCCGGCACGCGATGGCTGTCCGCCACCACCTGCTCGAAGCCGCGGCGGATCCAGGTGCGGTCCTCTTCGTTGAGCGTCAGCGGCGGGATCAGCTTGATCACGTTCATGCCGTAGCCCGCGACCTGCGAGAGGATGCGGTGCTGCTTCAGCAGCGGGATGGTGATGAGCTGGCAAAACAGCCCCTTGTTGGCCTGCTCCAGCAGCGCCCAGGCAGCTTTCAGCGACAGCGATTTCGGCGTACCGAACTCGATCGCGATCATCATGCCCTTGCCGCGCACCGTCTTCACGAACTCATGGGGGCCGACCAGGGCGGCGAGATCGTCCCGGATGCCGTCGCCGATCACCGCCGCGTTCTCGATCAGCTTCTCGTCCTCGATCACCTGCAGGGTGGCGAGGCCGGCCGCCATGGCGATGTCGGTCTTGGCGAAGGTCGAGCCGTGCACCACGGCTCGGTCCATGCGGTCGAAGATCTTGTTGAAGGTCGGCTTCTTCATCGCGACGGCGCCCACCGGCACGAACCCGCCCGAGAGCGCCTTCGCCAGCAGCACCATGTCCGGCTCCACGTCCCAGTGGTCGATCGCCAGGAATTTGCCGGTGCGGCCGATCCCGGTCTGGATCTCATCCACCACGAACAGCGCGCCGTGCCGCTTGCAGAGCCGCGCGGCCTCCTTGAGGTAGTCGTCATCGGGGATGTTGACGCCCTTGCCCTGGATCGGCTCGACGATGAAGGCGGCGACGTCGCCCGCCGCCAGCGCGCGGTCGAGCGCCATCAGGTCGTTGAACGCCACCGACTGGCAATGCGGCAAAAGCGGGCCGAAGCCGTCGCGGAAATGGTCGTCGCCGTTCAGCGACAGCGCGCCATAGGTGAGGCCATGGAAGGCGTGGTCGCAGAACAGGATCCGGTCGCGCCCGGTCGCGGCACGGCTGAACTTCATCGCCGCCTCGACCGCCTCGGCACCCGAATTGCAGAAGAACATCTTGTCGAGGCCGCGCAGCTTCGGGAGCAGCCGCTCCGCCAGCAGGCCGCTCAGCAGCGACACGTCCATCTGCACCAGGTTGGGCAGCTCCGCGGTCAGTGCCTGCTGCAGGGCTTCGATCACCGTCGGGTGATTGCGCCCAACCGCAAACACGCCGAAACCACTCAAAAGGTCGAGATAACGGTTGTCGTCCCGGTCGTAGAGATAGGCGCCCTTGCCGCGCACATAGCCGCGGTCGAAGCCGATGGTCTTCAGCATCCTGACCATCTGCGAATTGAGGTGACGGTCGTAAAGATCGTATTTTTCGGCCGATCGGTCCGCCAGAATCGCGTTCATATCGATCGGCATAAGTGATTTCCCCGCGGTGACTGCCCCGGCCGCAATTCGGCAGCAAGGGTCAATTTCCGATTCTTCTGTCAGGAAATGGAAAGCGTCAAGGTGTCCTCGGAGGCCGGTTAGCCGCACGGCGCCGGAACTCTGTTACGATCCTGACAATCAGATAGCCGACGAAGATCGCCAGCAGCGCGTTCGGGAAGCCGTCCGGGCCGAACTGGTTCATCGCCAGGCCGCAGGCCACGGACCCCGCCAAGGCGCCGAGGCCCCAGGCGGTGGAGAAGGCGGCGGTGCCGGCGATCAGGTCGGCGCCCGTGAACCGGTCGCCGAGCTGCGCGAGGCCGATCGTGTAGATGCCGAAACCGGCCGCGCCGAGGTAGAGCATCAGCGGCCAGACCAAGGGCGAGCTGATGGCAAACGGCAGTGCCACGAGCCCGACGATCGCGAGCACGAAGCAGGCCATCATCATCTGCGTCTTGCCCACCTTGTCGGCGATCCAGCCGATCGGGATCTGGAAGAACACGTTGCCGAACGACAGGGCGGTGATCAGCACCGCGCCGGCCTCGACGCTCAACCCGCTGCGCACGCCATAGACCGAAAGAAACGCCAGCATCCCGCCGTCGAAGATCGCATGGACGAAGATCGCGCCCAGGAGCATCGGTGCCTTGGGCAGGAAGTCCAGCATCGGCACATGCTCGTAGTCGGCCTCGCTGGCCTCGGCGGTCAGCATCGACATCGGCAGCGCGGCGAGGCATAGCACGATCGCGCCGATCACGAAGGGCAGGTAACCCTCGATGCCCACCCAGCCGATCACCGCCGCGCCGAC
>JAYSFH010000208.1:0-6790 GCA_041913405.1 Dongia sp.
GTTGACTCTAATTTTATAGTAGCTATAAGATTTACACCAGACGGGAAATGGAGACGGGCGATGAGCGGCACGGCGAATGTTTGGGCGGCGGATCTGGGACAGGTCGATCCCCAGGACATCTGGCGGAAGGACCGCGATCATTTCGTCCATCCCTGGACCCATTTCGACTCCTTCAAGAAGGACGGCTCGCTGGTCATGGACCGGGCCGAGGGAGTCTATGTCACCGATATCTCCGGCAAGCGCTATCTCGACGGCATCGGCGGGCTCTGGTGCGTGAACGCCGGCTACGGCCGGGCCGAGATCGCCGACGCGATGGCCGCGCAGGCGAAGCGCATGGCCTTCTACAATCCCTTCGTCGACACCACCAACGTGCCCGCGGCCGAGCTCTCGGCCAAGCTCGCCGCGCTCGCGCCCGGCGATCTCAACAAGGTCTTCTACACCTGCGGCGGCTCGACCGCGAACGACACGGCGGTGCGGCTCGCGCATTATTACCATGCGCGGCGCGGCAAGAAGTCCAAGATGCATGTCATCAGCCGGATCGATGCCTATCACGGCAGCACCTACCTCACCGGTTCGATCACCGGTCGCCCGGCCGATCGCAGCCCCTACCTTAACTTCCTCGACGGGTGGATTCACCACGTTTCCTCGCCGAATTTCTATCGCTCGGAGAAGGCGCGCCAGGAGGGCATGAGCGAAGCCGAGTTCTGCGACCACCTGATCGAGGAGCTGGAAGCGAAGATCCTGGAGATCGGCCCCGACAACGTGGCCTGCTTCTTCGCCGAGCCGATCATGGGCGCCGGCGGCGTGATCGTGCCGCCAAAGGGCTATCACGCGCGCAGCCTCGAAGTCTGTCGCCGACATGACGTGCTCTACATCTCCGACGAGGTGGTGACCGCCTTCGGCCGCCTCGGCCACTTCTTCGCCTCCAAGGACGTGTTCGGCATCGAGCCCGACATGATCGTGACCGCGAAGGGCCTGACCTCCGGCTATCAACCGCTCGGCGCGTGCATCTTCTCGGACAAGATCTACGACGCGATGAGCGCGCCCGATCCCGACAACTGGTTCACCAACGGCTACACCTACTCTGGCCATCCGGTGGCCTGCGCCGCGGGCCTCGCCAATATCGCGATCATGGAGCGGGACGATATCTGCGGCCATGTGCGGAAGATGGGTCCCTATCTCGAGCAGAAGCTGAACGAGCTGCTGGACCTGCCGATCGTCGGCCAGGTGCGCGGCAAGGCCTTCATGATGTGCGTCGAGAACGTCGCCGACAAGGAGACCCGCGCGCACTTCTCCGACGAGGTCAATATCGGCAAGCGAATCTCCGATCATTGCGAGCGGCTCGGGCTGATCGTGCGACCGCTCGGCGCGTTGAACGTGATCTCCCCGCCCCTCACCCTCACCGCGGCGCAGATCGACGAGCTGGTCGGCATCCTGCGGAAGGGCATCGAGGCGGCGATGGCGGACCTGAAGAAGGAAGGACACCTCTAACGCGGCATCGCGAGAGCTGCCTTTACGCCCGTGCCGGCGATATCGGGCGAAACGATTGAGAATGCTCGATTAACTCTAAATCCGAGCGACCGGCGTATCTGCGTGGCGTAAAGGCCCGGTAAAGGTTCGCGTGGTCCCGTCTCCAGGCGCTCACCGGCATAATATACCAGCAATGCCGCGCAGCGTCAGCCCTTCGGGCCGAGAAAGCCCGGCAGCTTCGCCGCTTGCTTTACCCAGGCGATGAACTGCTTCTCATCGATCGCGTCGCCTTCGTGGATGTCGAGATAGCGCGCGTTCTGGTCCTTGCTGGGGCCGGGCGGCATCGGCTTCAGCTGCGCGCCCTGCAGGAAGGCGACCTTCACATAGCGGGTGAAGACGTGGAACGAGAGGATATAGCCGTGGCCGGCGACGCCGTAGAAGGGCGAATTCCACTTCACCGCTTTCTCCACCTTCGGCAGCGTCCGGGTGATCAGCGCGTCGAGCCTTCTCCCGACGTCGCGCTTCCAGTCCGGCATCGCCGCGATATAGGCTTGCACCGGCGCATCGCCGTCTCCTTTCGCGATCTGCGGATTGCCGCCGGAGAGCAGCACCACGCCATCGGCGTTCTTCCTGGGCTTCCTGGTGGCCACTTTCTTCGCCATGCTGATCCCGCCCTGTCTTCAACACTCTTCTTCGCCGGCCAGCGCGCGCCGGGCGAGCCCGAGCGCGAAGCCGGCGCGGGCCATCGCCATCAGGTCCTTGCGCCGGCGCTCCGGCGTCTGGTCCGGCGGCGCGCGAAAGGCGCCGAGGCGGCGCCGCTTCGCGTAGGCCGAAGCGGCGGCGAATTCCGCATCGGGCAGCTCGTCTTCGAGCGGGGCCAGGGCCTGCGCCGTGGCCGACTGCGCCACGCCGGCGGCGGCGAGCTTGGCCGCAATCTGGCGGCGCGAGCCGCCGCGGCGGTTGAGGCTGCGCGCGCGGCCCTCGGCGAAGGCTTCGTCATTGAGCAGCCCGGTGCGGTGGAGCATGGCGATGACGCGCTCGAGCTCCTGCATCAAGGGCTCGGGGTCCAGCGCGTTGGCCTGGGCCGAGCGCCGGATGCGGCGCGTCATCACCTGCCGGAGACGCGCGGTCGATGCCGCATAGCGCGCAAGATAGTGGAGCGCGGCGTCCTTGAGATCGGCTGGGGCGAGCTTGCGAATCCGGCGTGGCATTCTCGATCTCTAAGCTCCCCGCGCCGGCCTTGCAACTTTGCGGCGCGGCGTCGATAGTCGCGTCCGGACGGCAGGCGGGTGGCATTTGGACGGTCAGCAAACATTGGCAGCTTCAGAAGGCGCGGTGCCCCGCGTCAGCCTGCGCGGCCTCATCGCGGTCATGGCGAGCGTCGGCGTGGTGGCGCTGATCTACAGCCTGGTCGGGCCGCTGCTTTCGGTCAATCTCGAGCGGCGCGGCATCGACTCGGTCACCAACGGCGCGCTGGCCGCCATGCCGCCGATCGCGGTGCTGCTCTGCGGAGTCTTCGTGCCGATGCTGGTGCGCCGGCTGGGTGCCATCGCCAGCATCGTCGCCGGCACCGCGATCGCGGTGCTCTGCCTGGTCCTGTTCCCGCTGCTGCCCTCGCTGCCCGCCTGGTTCGCGCTCCGCTTCATCATGGGGATCTCGATCGGCGTGATCTGGATCGTCAGCGAGACCTGGGTCAACGCGCTGGCGCCCGACCATGCCCGCGGCAAGATCATCGGCATCTATGTGACGGTGCTGAGCGCCTGCTCGGCAGGCGGTCCCTTGCTGATCGGCGTGCTGGGCGTTGAAGGCGCCCTGCCCTTCTTCGTCAGCGCCGCCATCCTGGCGCTCGCCGTGCTGCCGGTCCCGATCGCCGCATCCGGCGGCAGCGTGCCGACCTTCCATCACCATGAATCGATCCCTTTGCTGCAGGCGGCGCGGCAAGCGCCGGTGCCGATGATTGCGGCGGTGATCCACGGCGGCACCATGGTGGTGAACATGACCCTGCTGCCGGTCTACGGCATGCGCATGGGCCTCTCCGAAGCCGAGGCGGTGTCGCTGGTGACGGCGCTGATCGTCGGCGGCATGGCGGCGCAGATCCCGGTCGGCCATCTGCTCGACCGCTTCAACGCCGGGCGCGTGCTGATGTTCTCCGGCGCCGTGCAGGCGCTGGGCGCGGCCTTGCTGCCCTTCGCGATCGACAATCCGAGCGTCTGGATCCTGCTGCTGGTCTGGGGCGGTTTCGGCAACGGGATCTACACCACCTCGCTCACCATGCTCGGCCGCGCCTTCACCAAGGAGGAGCTGCCCAGCGCCAACACCATCTTCACCATGTTCTGGGAATTCGGTGCCTTCGTCGGCCCGCTGCTGGGCGGCGCAGCGATGTGGCTCTGGGATCCGCATGGCATGATCGCGGTCAGCGTGGTCGCCGGCCTGCTGCTGGTGATGCTCGGCATCCGGGCGTTGCGCAGCACGTGAAGCACCGGCACGAGATGCAATTTCGATGAGGTAGATCGATGCCAGTCGCTCCCTATGGGTCTTGGGCTTCCCCGATCACATCCGATCTGGTCACCGCTGACGCCATCCGGCTGGATCAGGTGATGCTGGACGGTGCCGACATCTATTGGACGGAATCACAGCCGGAGAAGAAGGGCCGCACCCTGATCTATCGGCAGCGCAGCGACGGCAAGGTCGAGGCCGTCACGCCCGAAGATGGAAATGCCTGGAATGTCCGCACCCGGGCGCACGAATACGGCGGCGGCGCGTTCACCGTTGCCGATGGCGTGGCGATCTTCTCCCACTATCCTGATCAATGCCTCTATCGACAGGCGCCGGGTGAGGCGCCGCGGGCGCTGACGCCGGGCGCCGACCCGGCCGCGGGGCTGCGCTACGCCGACGGCACGGTCGATCCCCGACGCAACTGCGTCTTCCTGGTGCAGGAGGATCACACGCAGCCCGGCGAGGCTCGGAATGCACTGGTGCGGGTGGATCTCGGCGGCGGAGCGCCGCCGCGCGTCATCGCTTCCGGCCATGACTTCTATGCGGCACCGCGGCTGAGCCCGGATGGAAGCCAGCTTGCCTGGCTGACCTGGGATCACCCCAACATGCCCTGGGTCACCACCGACCTCTGGCTGGCCGACGTGGCGGAGGATGGAAGTCTCGGCGCGCCCCAACATATCGCCGGCGGACCGGACGAAGCGCTGTTCCAGCCGCAATGGTCGCCGGCGGGCACGCTTTTCTTCGTGTCCGACCGGGACGGCGGCTGGTGGAATCTCCACCGCCTGCGGAACGGCCGCGTGGAGCGCGTGCTGCAGATGGAAGCCGAGTTCGGCAAGCCGCAGTGGAACTTCAACATGTCCACCTACGGCTTCGCTGCAGCAGATCGGCTGATCTGTTCCTATGTGAAGGATGGCATCTGGAAGCTCGGCAGCCTCGATACCGGCTCGGGCAAGCTCACCGACATCGCGACACGGTTCACCGAGATCTCGCAGGTCCGGGTCGGCGCCGGCCGGGTGGTGTTCCTGGGCGGCAGCGGGTCGGAGCCGGAGGCGCTGGTCGCGCTCGACCTCGAGACCCGGGTCGAGCGGGTGATCCGCGCGTCGGCGCCTGTGAGCGAGGCACTGCGCCCCTACATCTCGACGCCCGAGGCGATCGCTTTTCCGACCAGCGGCGGCGAGACCGCCCACGCCTTCTATTACCCGCCGGCTTCCAAGGACTACAGCGCTCCGGCCGGTGAAAAGGTGCCGGTGCTGGTGAAGAGCCATGGCGGGCCGACCGCGAGCACCAGCCATATGCTCAGCCTCTCAGTGCAGTATTGGACCAGCCGGGGCTTAGGCCTGCTCGACGTGAATTATCGCGGCAGCACCGGTTATGGCCGCGCTTACCGGCTGCGGCTGGAGAAGACTTGGGGGATCGTCGATGTGGACGATTGCGCCTGCGGCGCGCGGTACCTGGTGGCGGCGCGCAACGCAGATCCGGAACGACTGGCGATCCGCGGCGGCAGCGCCGGCGGCTATACGACGTTGCGGGCGCTGACCGCGGTCGAGAAGACCTTCAGCGCCGGCGCCAGCCATTACGGCGTCAGCGATCTCGCGGCGCTGGCGCGCGACACCCATAAATTCGAATCGCGCTATCTCGACTGGCTGATCGGGCCTTACCCCGCGGACGAGAAGACCTACGCCGAACGCTCTCCCATCAACCACATCGACAAGCTCACGGTGCCGGTGATCTTCTTTCAGGGCACCGAGGACGAAGTCGTGCCGCCGAACCAGACCCAGATGATGGTCGATGGTCTCCGGGACCGGAACGTCCCGGTCGGCTATCTGCTGTTCGAAGGCGAGCAGCACGGCTTCCGGAAGGCGGAGAACATCCGCCGCGCGCTCGATGCCGAGCTCTACTTCTACGCGGCGCTGCTGACGCGCTCGGGCCTGCGCTATCTCTAAAGCTCGACCGCGCCGAGCGGGCCGGGCGAGGTGGCGGCCTTGAACTGCGCCGCGAGACGGCGCAGCTCGGCTTCGGTGTAGCGCTGATACATGCCCTGATTCCGGCGGCCGATCGCGTGCTCGGCGCTGAAGCTGCCGCCGAAATCCTCGACCGCGACGGCGACGACCCAGTCGCGCAGGCCTTGCTCGAATGCCGGGTCGATTGCGCGCGGGTCGGACTTCGGCAGGACCAGGTTGAAATGGACGCCGCCGTCGCCGACATGGCCGAAGTCGCAGACCGTGATTCCCGGGAAGCGCCCGGGCAATTCGGCCTTCATATGGGTGCTGAAGCGCATGATGTCGCCGCGCCGGAAGGAGAGATCGAAGGCGAACAGCTTGCCCGATTGCCGCACGCCTTCGGAAAGCGCATGGCGGAGCGCCCACATCTCCTCGGCGCGGCCGACCAGTGCGTCGCTGAGCAGCGGGTCGGCGCGGTCGAGCAGCGCGGCGAGCACCTCTTCCAGCACGGCGGAGAGCGGCTGCTCGCCGCTGCGCGGCGGCCAGCTGCGCGAGACCTCGGCGAGGATCGCGAAGGCCGGAACTGTCCCGCCGGCGAAGGGATTGCGCAGCGACGGCGCATGCGCGAGGGCGGCGGCCATTGCGTTCCTCGACATGCCCTCGAAGGCCGAGAGATAGCTGCCGAGCGACTGTTCCATCGCCACCAGCAGCTCGGGAACACATGCCTCCAAGGCCGGCACCAGCAGGGCGGCGGCGGTCTGCTGGGGTAGCGGCTCGAGGTTCAGCACGCATTCGGTGATCACGCCGAAGCTTCCCGAGGTGCCGATGAAGAGCTGCTTCCAGTCGGCGCCCGTGTTGTTCTTGCGCAAGCCACTGGAGAGATC
>JAYSFH010000209.1:0-6784 GCA_041913405.1 Dongia sp.
AAAGCAATCTTTCTGGAGAACATGTCGAACCCGACCCTCGCGGAGACCATCAGCAGTGAATCCGGTCTGCCCGTGGGCGGCGAACTGGTCGCGGATGCGCTGACCAAGGAGGGCGGCCTCGCGCCGCATTATCTCGACATGTTCAAATACAATCTCGCGCAGTTGCTGAAGGTGCTGCAGTGAGCTACGGTCCGCCGCGCGTGGAGGCGCGGTGAGTCGGAGAACCGCGTGAGTCGCTTTGCCGGTCTGTTGCTGGCCATCCTGACATTGCTGATCGGTCCCGGCGCAGCTTTGGCGCATCCGCATGTCTTCATCGACAACCGGGTGGTCTTCATGTTTGCCGGCGACAAGATCGTCGCCCTGACGGAATCCTGGACCTTCGACGAGATCTTCTCGGACCAGCTCCTGCAGGGCTTCGACGCCAACGGCGACGGCGACTTCGATGCGGCCGAGAGCCGGGCACTTGCCGGGGGCACGCTGCCGAACCTGAAGAAGTTCCGATACTTCAACTACATCTGGGTGGACGGCAAGGATATCGGCGCGATTGATCCGGTGGATTTCACCGCCACCGCGGCGAAGAACCGCAAGGTGACTTTCGTCTTCTCGGTGAAGCTGCCGCACCCGGTGGATCCCAGGACCCAGAAGCTGAAGGTCGAGATCAACGACCGCGAATACTTCGTCGAGGTCGACCTCGCCGAGGAGAAGCCGATCCTGTTCCACGGCAATGCGGGCGTCACCTGCGAACCCAAGATCCGCGACGACCACGAGAACGCCTATTACGGTGGCTTCGTCACGCCCCAGGAGATCACGCTTTCATGTCACTGACCCTGCGCAGCCTCCTGGTTGCCTTCGCACTTCTGGCCGGCGTCCAGTTCGCGCATGCGGATACGCCGTCGCCCTTCGGCGTCGGCGCGCCGGCAAGCGACAGCGCGGCACCGGGCGATGCACCGCAGGGCCAGCCTTCTTTGCTGCGCCGGGCCGGCGCCTGGGTGATCATGCTGCAGTCCAAGGTCACCCGCGCGATCAACGCCCAGCTCATGGCGATCAAGACCGGCGACAATCGCAATGGTATACCGGGGGCGCTCTGGGGTGGCTTGCTGATCGGCTTTCTCTACGGCGTGTTCCATGCGCTCGGGCCCGGCCACGGCAAGTCGGTGATCATCGGCTACTTCCTCGGCCGCGAGGCGCATCCACTGCGCGGCATCGCCATGGCGAGCTGGATCTCCCTGAGCCACGTTGTCGGCGCCATCGTCATCGTGACCGTGGTGCATTTCATCCTCTCGCAGAGCCTCGCCTCGCCGGTGGACGAGGTCGATGGCCTCCGCGTCTTCAGCTATGCCGCGATCCTGCTGATCGGCCTCGGCATGCTGTGGCAGGCCTTGCGCGGCGGTGGCCATGGGCACGACCACGGGCACGACCACGGGCATCACCATGGGCACGGCGAGCCCTGCGCCCATGTTCCCGGGGCGCGCAAGGAGCAGGGGCTTCTGGGCTTCGCCGCCGGGTTTATCCCCTGTTCGGGCGCGATCCTGATCCTGGTCTTCGCGCTCACCAACGGCATCGTCCTCTCCGGCATCGCCATGACCCTGGCGATCGCCGTCGGCATGGCGATCACCCTCTCGGTCATGGGGGTGGCGAGCATCCTGGTCCGCCGCCAGATCGTGCTCCGCCTGCCGGAAAGTGCCGTCGCCAGCCGGGCCTTCGGCCTCATCGGGCCGATTCTCGTCACTGCAATCGGCGCAGTCCTCCTATGCGGTGCACTGCTGCTCCCGGCAGCCGCGTAACAGACTGAAATGTCATCCAGATTCGAGACGCGGCGGCGTTGTGCGCTGCGGCCTCCCGTGATTGTTTCCGCGGGTCACACCTGCTAGAAGGGGGCCGAAACCGCGACTCCCGCCACCCGCCAGGGATGACAGGGGGAGCCGACCGGTTGTTGGAGAATCGGATGTCGCGCCGTCGTCGCATTTATGAGGGCAAGGCAAAGGTCCTGTTCGAAGGACCGGAGCCGGGGACCCTCGTCCAGTATTTCAAGGACGACGCCACCGCCTTCAACAATCAGAAGAAGGGCACGATCACCGGCAAGGGCGTGCTCAACAACCGCATCTCCGAATACCTGATGACCAAGCTCGGCGAGATCGGCGTGCCGACCCATTTCGTGCGCCGCCTCAACATGCGCGAGCAGCTGGTGCGCGAGGTCGAGATCATCCCGCTCGAGGTGGTGATCCGCAACGTGGTCGCCGGCTCGCTGTCGAAGCGCTTCGGCATGCCGGAAGGGACCCAGCTCCCGCGCTCGATCGTCGAGTATTACTACAAGTCCGACGAGCTCAACGATCCGATGGTCTCCGAAGAGCACATCACCGCCTTCGGCTGGGCGACGCCCCAGGATATCGACGAGATCCTGGCGATGTCGCTCCGGATCAACGACTTCCTCTTGGGGCTGTTCCTCGGCGTCGGCCTCAGGCTGGTGGATTTCAAGCTCGAGTTCGGCCGGCTCTACGAGAACGAAGAAATGCGCCTGGTCCTCGCCGACGAGATCAGCCCGGACAATTGCCGGCTCTGGGATGTCCGCACCGGCGAGAAGCTCGACAAGGATCGTTTCCGTCGCGACCTCGGCAACGTCGAAGAGGCTTATCAGGAAGTCGCGCGCCGTCTGGGCATCCTTCCCGAAGGTGGCCCGCGCGACATGAAGGGCCCCTCGACGATGCAATGAGGGGCGATGCAGTGATTGTCCACCCGCTGATCTGACGGAGTGTCATGAAAGCCCGCGTCCACGTTACCCTCAAGAACGGCGTCCTCGATCCCCAGGGACGCGCCATTGCCAACGCCCTCCACTCGCTCGGCTTCGATAAGGTCGGCGACGTCCGCCAGGGCAAGTTCATCGAGATCGACTTGAAAGAGACCGACAAGGCGAAAGCCAAGTCTGAAGTCGATCAGATGTGCGCCAAGCTGCTGGCGAACACGGTGATCGAGAACTACTCGGTCGATCTGGTGGAGTAGGGCCCATGAAATCCGCCATCATCGTCTTCCCCGGCTCCAACCGCGAGAAGGACGCCGAGGCCGCGCTGACCGAGATCAGCGGTACGCCGCCGGTCCTGGTCTGGCACCGCGACACCGAGCTGCCGAAGGTTGATCTCGTGCTGGTCCCCGGCGGCTTCTCCTACGGCGACTACTTGCGTTGCGGCGCCATCGCCGCCCATTCGCCGATTCTGCGCGAAGTCAAAGCGCGGGCCGAGAAGGGCATGGCGGTGCTCGGCATCTGCAACGGCTTCCAGATCATCTGCGAAGCGGGACTGTTGCCTGGCGTGCTGATGCCGAATGCGGGTCTGAAGTTCGTCTGCCGCAACGTGAACCTGCGGGTCGAGACCTCGCAGTCGCTGTTCACCTCGCGCTACGAGAAGGGCCAGGTGCTCTCGGTGCCGGTCGCGCATCACGACGGCAACTACACCTGCGACGAGAAGACCCTGGACCAGATGGAAAGCCGCGACCAGATCGCCTTCCGCTACTGCGCGCCGGATGGGTCGCTCGATCCCGCGCATAACCCGAACGGCTCGGTGCGGTCGATCGCCGGCGTCTTCAACAGCGAGAAGAACGTTCTGGGCCTGATGCCGCATCCGGAGAACGCGATCCGCGAGATGCTGGGCTCGACCGACGGCCGCGGCATCTTCAAGGCGATGGCGGAGGCTCTCGCGGCATGAGTGCGGCCCCTTCGAAGATCACCCCGAACACCATCGCCGAGCACGGCCTCACCAAGGAAGAATACGACCTCATTCTCGAGATCATGGGCCGCGAACCCTCGATGACCGAGCTCGGCATCTTCTCGGTGATGTGGTCGGAGCATTGCTCCTACAAATCCTCACGCGTGCACCTGAAGAAGCTGCCGACCAAGGCGCCCTGGGTGATCCAGGGTCCGGGCGAGAATGCCGGCGTCATCGACATCGGCGACGGCCAGGCCGCCGTCTTCAAGATGGAAAGCCACAACCATCCGAGCTTCATCGAGCCCTACCAGGGCGCGGCGACCGGCGTCGGCGGCATCATGCGCGACGTCTTCACCATGGGCGCGCGGCCGATCGCCAACCTCAACGCCCTGCGCTTCGGCGCGCCAGACGATCCGAAGACCAAGCACCTCGTCTCAGGCGTGGTCGCCGGCATCGGCGGCTACGGCAACTGCATGGGTGTGCCGACGGTCGGCGGCGAGGTCAATTTCCACCCGAGCTACAACGGCAACATCCTGGTCAACGCGATGACCGTGGGCCTCGCCGAGGCGAACAACATCTTCTATTCGGCCGCGGCGGGCCTCGGCAATCCGGTGATCTATGTCGGCGCCAAGACCGGGCGCGACGGCATCCACGGCGCCACTATGGCCAGCGCCGAGTTCAACGAGGACAGCGAGGAGAAGCGCCCGACCGTCCAGGTCGGCGATCCCTTCACCGAGAAGCTGCTCTTGGAAGCCTGCCTCGAGCTGATGGCTACGGACGCGATTGTCGCAATCCTGGACTTGGGCGCGGCGGGTCTGACCTCATCCTCGGTCGAGATGTCGTCCAAGGGCGGCCTCGGCCTGGAGATCGATCTCGACAAGGTGCCGGTGCGCGAGACCGGCATGACCGCTTACGAGATCATGCTCTCGGAAAGCCAAGAGCGCATGCTCATGGTGCTGAAGCCCGAAGGCCGTGAGAAGGCCCGCGCCATCTTCGAGAAATGGGAGCTCGATTTCGCCGAGATCGGCGTCCTCACCGATACCGGCCATTTGGTGCTGAAGAAGAACGGCAAGGTCGAAGCCGACATGCCGGTGGCGCCGCTGGTCGACAAGGCCCCGGTCTATCAACGCCCCTGGGTGCCCAGCCCGGCGCAGCCGGTCATCGTCGCCAGCAAGGTGCCGGCGCCGCAGGACCTGATGGCGGTGCTGAAGCAGCTGGTTTCCTGCCCCGACCTCGCCTCCAGGCGCTGGGTCTGGGAGCAGTATGACCATCTGGTCATGGGCCACACCGTGCAGCGCCCCGGCGGCGATTCCGCGGTGGTGCTGATCCCCCAGGGCAAAGACGGCAAGATCGGCAAGAAGGCGCTCGCCATGAGCTCCGACTGCACGCCGCGCTATTGCCAGGCCGATCCGAAGGTGGGTGGCGCTCAGGCGGTGGCCGAGAGTTGGCGGAATCTCACGGCTGTGGGCGCCAAGCCGCTCGCCGTCACCGACAACATGAACTTCGGCAACCCGCATCGAAGGCATGGCGGAGGCCTGCATCGCGCTCGACTACCCGGTCGTCTCCGGCAACGTCTCGCTCTACAACGAGACCAACGGCAAGGGCATTCTCCCCACGCCGACCATCGGCGGCGTCGGCGTCATCGCGGACGTCACCAAGTCGCCGAAGGTCGGATTCAAGGAGACCGGCGATTCCATCTACCTGATCGGCGAGACCGCCGGATGGCTCGGCTGCTCGATCTTCCTGCGCGAGATCCATGGCCGGGAGGAGGGCGCACCGCCGCCGGTCGATCTCGTGGCCGAGCGTCGCAACGGAGACTTCGTGCGCAACCTGATCGAGCGCGGGCTGGTCACCGCCTGCCATGACGTTTCGGACGGCGGCACCCTGGTCGCGATCGCCGAGATGGCGATGGCCTCGGGCATCGGCTGCGACCTGTTGGCGCGACCGAAGGAGAGCCCCGACCATGCCTTCTGGTTCGGCGAGGACCAGGGCCGCTATGTCCTCACTGTCCGTCAGGCTGATGTCGCGGTGTTGGAGCTGCAGGCCAAGGAAATGGGCATCGCCTTCCGCTATCTCGGCAAGACCGCTGGCGCGGATTTGACTCTGACCGGGGCCGGGGCCATATCTGTCTCCGAGCTGAAATCGGCCCATGAAGGCTTCTTCCCGAAGCTGATGGGCGCTTCTAAGTAACTGATAGAACGGGGGTTATCGCCATGGCGATGGAAGCCAGCGAAATAGCGCGGCTGATCAAAGAGGCGATCCCCGACGCCGAGGTGGTGATCGAGGACCTGCGCGGCGACGGCGACCATTACGCCGCCCAGGTCACCTCGGCGACCTTCGTCGGCAAGAGCCGGGTGCAGCAGCACCAGATGGTCTACCAGGCCCTGAAAGGCCGGATGGGCGACCAGCTGCATGCGCTGGCCCTGCAAACCAATCCGCCGGCGAACGCATAGCCGGAACGAGCCACGGCGGCTTATACTCAAGGCACGCCCAGCAAGAGGAACGAGCGATGAGTGACAATCCGGTCTTCGACCGCATCCAGAACGACATCACCTCGAACGACGTCGTGCTCTACATGAAGGGCACCCCGGTCTTCCCGCAATGCGGCTTCTCCGCGGCGGTGGTGCAGTGCCTGAGCCACATGGGCGTGAAGTTCAAGGGCATCGACATCCTGACCGACCCCTCGCTGCGCCAGGGCATCAAGGAATTCTCGCAGTGGCCAACCATCCCGCAGCTCTACGTGAAGGGTGAGTTCGTCGGCGGCTGCGACATCGTCCGCGAGATGTATCAGTCTGGCGAACTCCAGGAGATGCTCAAGACCAAGGGCGTCGCCTTCACCGAAGCGGCCTGAGCCGCTACGGGCCGCCTGTGCAACACCGCGCGATCGAACAGGTCACCGCAAGCCTGTCGCACGGCGATCCGACCGGTCCGCTTGTCTTCGTCTGTATTCTTCTCGGGTACGCGGCGTGGGTCGTTTACTGTTGGTGCTCGACCCACCCGCGCTGGTTCCGGATCCAAGACCAGGCCGGTAGAAGCGAATACCGGCAAATGGAACCACAGGAGAAGTGGCTGCTCCGCTTCACCTTGTT
>JAYSFH010000210.1:0-6701 GCA_041913405.1 Dongia sp.
CAGCACACTAATCCGACCCCGGACGCCGCAAGATCGTTGCGCGGGTCGCGCCTACAGCACCTTCGCCAGATACCCCGCCGTCCGGCTCCCCTTGGCCGCCGCCAGCTTCGCCGGCGGTCCGGCCGCGACCAGCTTGCCGCCCTCGTCGCCGGAGCCCGGGCCGATGTCGATCACCCAATCCGCCGCCGCCACCAGGCTCATGTCATGCTCGACCACCACCACCGTGTTCCCGGCATCGACCAGGCGCCTGAGCTGCTCGATCAGCCGCACCACGTCCGACGGATGCAAGCCGGTGGTCGGTTCGTCGAGCACATAGAGCGTGTTGCCGTGCTGGATCCGCTGCAGCTCGGTCGCGAGCTTGATGCGCTGCGCCTCGCCGCCGGAAAGCTCGGTCGCCGGCTGCCCCAATCGCAGATAGCCGAGCCCGACCTCCTGCACCACGGCGAGGGCGCGTTGCAACGTCGGCTCTTCCTTGAAGAACGCGGCCGCTTCATCGACCCGCATGCCCAGCACCTCGGCGATGTTCTTGTCCCTGTATCGGATCTCCAGCGTCTGCTGGTTGTAGCGCGTGCCGGCGCAGACCGGGCAGGGTGCATAGACGCTGGGCAGGAACAAGAGCTCCACCATCACCCAGCCCTCGCCCTTGCAATTCTCGCAGCGGCCCTTGGCGACGTTGAAGGAGAACCGCCCGGCATCGTAGCGCTTGGCCTTCGCCGCCTTGGTCGCGGCGAACAGCTTGCGCACATGGTCGAACAGGCCGGTATAGGTCGCGAGATTGGAGCGCGGCGTGCGGCCGATCGGCTTCTGGTCCACCACCACCAGCCGCTTCACCCGCTCGAGATCGCCGCCGATCCGGCCCTCGGTCGGGATCACCGTCTCCCGCTCCAGCAGATCGGTGTCGTCCTCTTCGGCCGCGGCATGGCCGAGCCTGGCCGCCACCAGCTCCACCATCGCCTGGCTGACCAGGCTCGACTTGCCCGAGCCCGAGATGCCGGTGACCGCGGTCAGCACGCCGATCGGGACATCGACGTCGAGCTTCTCCAGGTTGTTCCGCGTGATGCCTTCGAGCTTCAGCCATTGCTTCGGTGCAATGGGTTTTCGCCCCGGCTCGGTATGTTCGGCGAACAGATAGCGCCGGGTCTGCGAAGCCTCGATCTGCTTCAAGCCCTCCAGCGGCCCGCTGTAGAGGATCCGCCCGCCTTTCTCGCCCGCGCCCGGCCCCACATCGACGATCCAGTCGGCCGCCCGCATGACATCGACCTCATGCTCGACCACGAACAGCGAATTGCCGGCGGCCTTGAGCTTGCCCAGCGCCCGCAGCAGCGATTCGGTATCGGCCGGATGCAATCCCGCCGAAGGCTCGTCCAGCACATAGACCACGCCGAACAGGTTGGACTTCACCTGGGTCGCCAGCCGCAACCGCTGCAGCTCGCCCGGCGACAAGGTCGGCGTGCTGCGTTCCAAGGTGAGATAGCCCAGACCGAGGTCGAGAATGACGCCGATCCGTCCGACCAGATCCTCGGCGATGCGCTGCACCACGGTCGCCTGTTCCGGATGATCGTGGCTCATCTTCGGCACGGTCTTGCCCGCGGCGTAGGGCGCGAAGACGGCGGCGACCCGCTTCAGCGGCAGCCGCGACATCTCGGTGATGTCGAGCCCGGCGAACTTCACCGCCAAGGCTTCCCGCTTCAGCCGCTTGCCATGGCAGAGCGCGCATTCGCTGTTGATCATGTATTGCATCGCCCGCTTCTTCATCATCGGGCTTTCGGTATTGCTGAAGCTCGAGAGCACGTGGCGCCGCGCGCTGGTGAAGGTGCCCATGTAGCTCGGCTCTTCCTTGCGCTTCAGCGCGCGCTTGGTCTCGGCCGGCGTGTATCCGGCATAGACCGGCACCACCGGCTGTTCCTCGGCAAACAGCAGGAAGTCGCGATCCTTCCTCGGCAGGTCGCGCCACGGAATATCGACGTCGATCCCCATGGTGACCGCGATATCGCGCTGGTTCTGCCCGCCCCAGGCCAAAGGCCAGGCGGCGATGGCGCGCTCCCGGATGGTCTTCGATGGATCCGGCACCATGGACTTCTCGGTCACGTCGTAGATTCGTCCCAGCCCGTGGCATTTCGGGCAGGCGCCCTCCGCCGTGTTGGGCGAGAAGCCCTCGGCATAGATCAGCGCCTGACCCTTCGGATAATCGCCCGCCCGCGAATAGAGCATGCGCAGCAGGTTCGAAAGCGTGGTGACGCTGCCGACTGAGGAGCGGGTGGTCGGCGAGCCGCGCTGCTGCTGCAACGCCACCGCGGGCGGCAGCCCGTCAATCTCGTCCACCTCCGGCACCGACATCTGGTGAAAGAGCCGCCGCGCATAGGGCGAGACCGATTCCAGGTAGCGCCGCTGCGCCTCGGCATAGAGCGTCGAGAAGGCAAGCGACGACTTGCCCGAGCCGGAGACGCCGGTGAAGACCACCAGCTTCTCGCGTGGGATCTCGACGTCGATATTCTTGAGATTATGCTGCCGCGCCCCGCGGACGCGCACCATTCCATGATCCGACATTCAAGTCCTCTTATCCCGAGGAGGAACGCCATTCCACCCGGGTCGTTGCCGCTGCGCGCTTTGCATAGGGCAAACCGCGTCGCCCCGACTAGTCTCTTGCTCAAACAAGGGGAGGATTTGCGTGCAAACGACCCATAATCTGGAGCCGGCGCTGAAAACCCGGCCCGACCGTGCCGAATACTGGGCGCTGCGGATGACCGAGCTGCCGAGCGTCAGCGGCAGTCCCGAGGAAGCCGCCCGGCCTGCACTGGCCGCAAGGCAATGCCTTCGCCGGGATTCCGATCGTGAATGCAGGGCCGTGGGGCCGCGACTATCACACCGTGCTGGAACGCCCGCACATCCCCTATGCCTTCAAGGTCCTGCCCGACCTGATCGGCGAGATCGTCAGAGGCGTGCTGCGGGCCCGCGCCTGGTTCAGGCGCCGAGCACGGTCTTCGCGTGCTCGTAATAAACCTCGCGGGCGTCGAGGCCGTTCTGGCCGCCGTTGATCCGCTCGGTGCAGGTGATGAGATCGCCGCTGTCGGCGAACTTGTTGAGGTTGTGCTTGCGCCAGAACCAGGCGGCGGATTGGGCGGCGAACTCGGCCATCTCCAGCATCGCCGGGCTATTGACCAGGTCCACGTTCAGGGTCTTGGCGCAGTCCTTGTAGTTCTCCTTGCCCGTCACCTGGATCAGGCCGCGGCCGCGATAGCGCCAGCCGTCGCCGCTCGCCTCGTTGCCGTTGCCCAGCCGGTTGGCATAGGCGCGATTGGCGATCTTCTCCGGCTGCCGCTCGTAGGCCTTCGCGGCGGCCTTGTCGAAGTATTTCGGGAAGGTCGCGAGCAGGCCGGCGGCCGAATAATTCAGGTTCTCGATCAGCCGGTTGAGCTGGGTCGATTCATGCGCGACCTGCGCCAGGAACATCGCCTGGCGCAGCGGCGTGTTGACGTCGACGAACCCCATCGCGGCATTCAACGGCCCGACGAACTCGGCCGCCCGCTTGCTGAGCGGCATGATCGCTTTGATTTGCTCCAGGCTGATCGGCATGGTCCCCTCCTGTGCATCACCAGGGAAGAAAGCCTAGAGCGGAAGTTCCGGCGGAGAACAGATGGAAACGGCACCGGCCCTGTGACGGCCGTCTCAAACCCGCGGCAATCGCGTCCGCGCTTCCAGGTCGTCCAGAACCACGTTGTTCCGCATATAGGCGGTGCCGGCGTCGCGGATCGGCTGGTAGTCCCAGCTCCGGTGCTGGCCCTTGGCCAGCGCCTCATAGACGATGCGGCGGCGGCGCTGGCTGTCGATGACCTGGTCCTTCAGCTTCGCCAGATCCCAGCGCTGCTGCACCTCCTTGCGAAACGCCTGTACGGTCCCGCCATGCTTCGGATCGGCGGCGAGGTTCCGCTTTTCCAGCGGATCGGCCTTCAGGTCATAGAGCTGGTCGGGATCGCTCGGCGTGTGGACGAACTTCCAATTGGCGCGGCGGATCATCACCAGCGGGGCGATCGCGCCCTCGCCGCAATACTCGCCGATCGCCTCGTCATGGCCCTTCCCACCCGAGAGCGCGCCCAACAGGCTCTTGCCGTCGATCTCGGCGGCCGGCGTGAAATCGCGTCCGTCATGCGCGATCTCCGCCAAGGTCGGCAGCAGGTCGAGATGCGAGGCACTGCCGGCGATGCGCCCGGCCTTGAACTTGCCCGGCGCCGAGACGATCAGCGGGATGCGGCAGGCATTCTCGAACCAGGTCATCTTGTACCAGAGCCCGCGCTCGCCCAGCATGTCGCCATGGTCCGCGGTCAGCATGACCACCGTGTTGTCGGCCAGCCCGGATTCCCTCAGCGCCTGCATGATGATGCCGACCTGGCGATCGACATAGGAGATCGAGGCGAAATAGGCGCGGCGCGCCCGGCGCACGTCGGCGTCGGTGATGTTGGTGTTGTCCATGTCGGAGACGTGGCGCAGCCGCGCGCTGTGCGGGTCGAGCGGGACGTCGCTTTGCTTCACGCTCGGCATCGGGATGTCCTCGTCCCGATAGAGATCGAAGAGCTCCGGCAGGTTGGCATAGGGATCGTGCGGATGGGTCCAGGAGACCGTCAGGAAAAACGGCCGGTCCTCGCTGCTGCGCGCGAGATCGTAGATCTGCCGGCGTGCGGCATAGGTGACCTCGTCGTCGAAATCGAGCTGGTTCGAGCGGACACAGGTGCCGCTCTCCGTGACCGAGCCCATGTTGTGGTACCAGCTGGGGCGGATACCCGGCTGCTCCCAATCCGGGGTCCAGCCGAAATCGGCCGGATAGATGTCGGTGGTCAGCCGCTCCTCGAAACCGTGCAGCTGGTCGGGACCGCAGAAATGCATCTTGCCGGCGAGCGCGGTGCGATAGCCGGCCGCGCGCATGTAATGGGCGAAAGTCGGCACCTCCGAGGCGAACTCGGCCGCGTTGTCATAGGCGCCGATCCGCGAGACATGGGCGCCCGACATCATGGTGAAGCGCGACGGCGCGCAGAGCGGGCTCGCGCAATAGAAGCTGTCGAAGATGACCCCGTGCTCGGACAGGGCGTCGATGTTCGGCGACTTCACCACCTTGTTGCCATAGGCCGGCAGGAAGGCGGCCGCCAGCTGGTCGGCCTGGAGCAGGAGGACGTTCAGGCGCTTTGCCATTGCTCGGATGGTTCCGTCATGAGTTATGCTCATGATAATATCGGCGCAAATCCAGGCGATCCAGGCATGGTCGGCTCATGAGGGATATGATCAAGGATTATGTCAGGGGCGACTTGCCGTCGCTGTCGTCCCTGCTCGCGGTGGTCGCGGCCGGCGAGCGCGGCGGCTTCACCGCCGCCGCCCAGGCGCTCGGCGTCACCCAATCGGCGGTCAGCCGCGAGATCCGGCAGATCGAGCAGCGTTTGGGCTGTGCCCTGTTCCGCCGCAGCCCACGCGGCGTCGAGCTGACGCCGGAGGGGAAGCAGTTCCTGGAGGCAGCGCAGCAAGGCCTGCAGGTGATCGGCGAGGCGGTGGCCCGCGTCCGCGCCCAGGACGCACCGCGCCAGCTCACCATCGGCGCCGACTTCGCCTTCTCGGCACACTGGCTGGTGCCGCGCCTGCCGCTGTTCACTGCGCTGGAGCCGCAGGTCGATGTCCGCGTCATCACCGCCCAGCATGTCGAGCGGGCCATTGCTGATTGCGACATCGCCATCATCTTCGGCGCCGGCGCCTGGCCCGGCATCGAGGTGAAGCGCCTGAACCAGGAGGCGGTCTTCCCGGTCTGCGCGCCGAACTATCCGACCGGCCCGGCCGACGGCAAGCCCGACTGGCTCGCCGAGGCGAACCTGCTGCGCCTGATCGACACCGCCGACGGCAGCGACTGGTTCGACTGGCCCGGTTATTTCAGCGCCGCCGGCGTGACCCCGCCGGAGCGAATCCGCGGCCAGGGCTACAGCAATTATCCCCTGGTGCTGCAGGCGGCATTGGCGGGGCAGGGGATCGCGCTCTCCTGGTCGCCCTCGATCGACGCGCTGCTGGAAGCGGGCACCCTGAAGCGCGCGCATAACTTCACCGCCCGCTCGACCCGCGGCTACTTCCTCGCCCGGCCGCAGAATGCCGGGCCGAACCCGATGGTGGAGTCCTTCGAGCGCTGGGTCTTAAAGGAGTTCGGCGCTAAAGCTTGAGCGTCATCCAGTCGAGCTCGGCCGTCTGCTGGCCGCCGAGCTTGTCGTAGAACTGCCGCGCCAAGGTGTTCGGCTTGTAGACCGACCAGAGCAGGAAGTCGCCGCCACGCTGTTTCGCGAGATCGCCGGCAGCACCCATCAGCTTGCGCCCGACCCCGAGGCGCCGGGTCCAGGGCCGGACCCAGAGATCGATCACGAAGATCCCGCGCTGCGCCGTGTCGGCATCATAAGTCGGCGTGTAGAGCAGGTAGCCGAGCGGCTGCTCGGCCTCCTCGGCGATGAAGCCGAAGAATGCGGGATCGGCGCCGAAGCCGTCCTCGACGAAGCGCTCTTCCGTGAGCACGGCGCCCCAATGGTCGCCGAGCGAGATCAGGTAGGCGCCGAACTCTCTCTGCATGCCGACGACGGCTTCGGCGTCCTCGCGCCGGATCGGGCGGATGGTGACGGTCATGGTCTTTGCTCGCTAGCGGGCGCCTATTGGCGTGCGCGGGGATGCGCCGCGTTATAGACGGCGAG
>JAYSFH010000211.1:0-6318 GCA_041913405.1 Dongia sp.
ATCGTCCCTTACGCGAAGGACGGCCCGCATTTCCTCGACTACACCTATGTCGGCGAGCGCGCGGTCGCGACCTTCGGCCGTCCCATGGCCGAGTGGGTGAAGCCCCGCGCCTGGATCAGCTTCATCCACCCCGAGGACCGCGAGCGGATGAAGCGCCTCGCCGCCGCCGAGCTCCGCCCCGACGAGGACCACGAATGGGAATACCGGATCGTCGCCGGCGACGGCCGGGTGATCTGGGTGCGCGATCTCTTCCGCGTCGATCGCAAGGTCGACGGCTCGCTCGAGCTCCGCGGCATGCTGATCGACGTCTCGGCCCAGAAGCAGCGCGAGCTCGACCTCGAGGAGAGCCGGCGCGAGATCGATGCCGCCTTGAAACAGGCCGAAGCGGCGAACCGCGCCAAGACCAGTTTCCTCGCCACCGTCAGCCACGAATTGCGCACGCCGATGAATGCGGTGATCGGCTTCGCCGACGTCCTCAACGGCGAGGCCTACGGCCAGCTGAACGACCGGCAGAAGGAATGCGTCGCCGACATCGCCGGCTCCGGCCGGCATCTGCTGCGCATGATCAACGACATCCTCGACATGTCGAAGATCGAAGCCGGAAAATTCCCGCTGATCGAGGAGGTGTTCGACATCTCCGCCGTGCTCGGCGCCGCCGCGCGGCTGGTCGGGCAGGAGATCGACGGCAAACAGGTCTCCTTCGCAACCCATATCGCGCTGGGCGCGGTCGGCTTCAACGGCGACCAGCGCGCGGTGACCCAGATCGTGCTCAACCTGCTGACCAACGCCGCCAAATTCACGCCGGCCGGCGGCCGGGTGGAATTGCGGGCTCATGCCGACGGCGACGGCCTCACGATCAGCGTCGCCGATACCGGGCGCGGCATGTCGCAAGAGACCATCGAGCGCGCCTTCGAAGCCTTCTTCCAGGGCAGCGACAGCGACGTCAGCCGCAAGCGGGAAGGGACCGGATTGGGTCTTGCCATCTCCCGCCGCCTCGCCGAAATGCACGGCGGCACCGTCAGCCTCAAGAGCCAGATCGGCCAGGGCACCACGGCGATCGTCTGGCTCCCGCCCAGCCGGCTGGTTTAGGGGCCGACGGCCCGGCTTTTGGGGCCGAAAACCGCGCCTGCAAGGTTGCCTCCCACCCCCCGCCAAACTACTGTACCGCCACCCATTTGGAGGTGGATTTTGCGTTACATCAGCACCCGCGGCGCCGCGCCGCGGCTCGATTTCGAGGCGGTCCTACTGGCCGGCCTCGCCCGGGACGGCGGGCTCTATGTTCCGGAAACCTGGCCCAGCCTGAAGCCGAAGACGCTCGCCGGTTTTTCCGGCAAACCCTACGCCGAGGTCGCGGCCGCCGTGATGGCGCCCTTCGTCGGCAAAAGCGTTCCGCAAAAGACCTTCCAATCCATGGTGGCCGAGACCTATGCCGGATTCCGCCACGAAGCCGTGACCCCGCTGGTCGAGGTCGGCGAGGGGGTCTGGATCGAGGAGCTGTTCCACGGCCCGACGATCGCCTTCAAGGATCTCGCCCTGCAGCTGGTCGGCCGGCTCTACGACCATGTCCTGAAGAAGCAGGGCAAGCGCGTCACCATCATCGGCGCCACCTCGGGCGATACGGGTTCCGCCGCGCTCGAGGCCTGCCGCGACCGGCGCGCCATCGACATCTTCATCCTGCATCCCCTGGGCCGCGTTTCGGAAGTCCAGCGCCGGCAGATGACGACGATCGATTCCGGCAACGTCTTCAACATCGCGATCGACGGCAGCTTCGACGACTGCCAGGACATCGTGAAGGCCTGCTTCAACGACCACGCCTTCCGCGACAAGATCTCGATGTCGGCAGTCAACTCGATCAACTGGGCCCGGGTCATGGCCCAGATCGTCTATTACGTGACCGCGGCGGTGGCGTTGGGCGCGCCCAACCGCAAGGTCAGTTTCTCGGTCCCGAGCGGGAATTTCGGCAACGTCTTCGCGGGCTATGCGGCGAAGCAGATGGGCCTCGACATCGGCCAGCTGATCGTCGGCTCCAACCGCAACGACATCCTCACCCGCTTCTTCAAGAGCGGCGCCATGAAGGTGACCGATGTGGTGCCGAGCCTCAGCCCCTCGATGGACATCCAGGTGTCGAGCAATCTCGAGCGCCTGCTGTTCGACCTCTACAAGCGCAACGGCCCGAAGCTCGCCGAGGCGATGGCGGCCTTCCGCAAGACCGGCAAATTCGCCGCGCCGAAATCGGGCTGGGCGGCGACGCAGAAGCTCTTCTCCGGTTTCAAGCTGGACGATGCGGGCACGCTGAAGGCGATGGCCGACCTCTACAAGCGCACCGGCATGCTGATCGACCCGCATTCGGCGATCGGCGTCGCCGCCGCTGAAGTCATGCGCAAGGACAAGTCGGTCCCGGTGGTGGCGCTGGCGACCGCCCACCCGGCGAAGTTCCCCGACGCGGTGGAGAAGGCGACCGGGGTGCGTCCCGTCCTGCCGGCGCATCTCTCTAACCTGCTTTCGCGCCGCGAACGCTACGACGTGTTGCCGAAGGACCTCGGCAAGATCCAGGACTATGTCCTCGCCCACCGGCGCGGGGGGAGCGGCAATTGAACGTCGCGAAGAAGCACCGCCCCAACAGCGTGCAGATCACCACCCTGCCGAACGGCTTGCGGGTCGCGACCGACCGGATGGATTCGGTCGAGACCGTCTCGCTCGGCATCTGGGCCGGGGTCGGCACGCGGCACGAGACGGCGGAGCATAACGGCGTCGCGCATCTCCTGGAGCACATGGCCTTCAAGGGCACCAGGCGGCGCAATGCGCTCGAGATCGCCCAGGAGATCGAATCCGTCGGCGGCATCCTGAACGCCTATACCGGCCGCGAGCAGACCGCCTATTACGCCAAGATGCTGAGCGCCGATATGCCGCTGGCGATCGACGTGCTGGCCGACATCCTGCAGGATTCGGTCTACGATGAGGCCGAGCTCGAGCGCGAGCGCGCCGTGGTGCTGCAGGAGATCGGCCAGGCCGAGGACACGCCGGACGACATCATCTTCGACCATTTCCAGGAAGTCGCCTTCCCCGACCAGCCGATGGGCTGGCCGACCCTCGGCCGGGCCGAGATCATCGGCAGCCTGCCGCGCGACGTGGTGGCGCATTACCTCGAGAGCCGCTATCGCCCGGAGCGGATGATCGTCTCCGCCGCCGGCAACATCGACCACGACCGCCTAGTCGATATCGCCGGCCGCCTGCTCGACCGCCTGCCGAAGGGCGCAGCACCCGGCAGCGAGAAGGCCGTCTACAAGGGCGGCGAGCATCGCGAAGACCGCGACCTGGAGCAGGTCAACGTGGTGCTCGGCTTCTCCGGCGTGAGCTATCACGATCCCGATTACTATGCCGCGGCGGTGCTGTCGCAGTTGCTCGGCGGCGGCATGTCCTCGCGGCTGTTTCAGGAAGTGCGCGAGAAGCGCGGGCTGGTCTACTCCATCCACACCTTCTCCAGCTCCTACAGCGATGCCGGCCTGTTCGGCATCTATGCCGGTACCGGCGAGAAGGAGGCGGCCGAGATGATGCCGGTCATCTGCGACGAAGTGTTGAAGGTCGCCGATAACCTGAGCGACGAGGAGGTGAAGCGGTCCGCCGCGCAACTGAAGGCCGGCACCCTGATGTCGCGCGAAGGCACCAGCAGCCGCTGCGAGCAGTTGGCCTCGCAACTTCTGCTATACGACCGCCCGATTCCGGCCGAGGAGGTCGTCGCCAAAATCGAGGCGGTCGGCGTCCTCGATGTCGCGCGCGTGGCCAAGCGCATCTTCGCCTCCACGCCGACCCTGGCCTCGCTCGGCCCTGTCGCCCAGGTCCCGAGCCTCGACGCGGTTCGGCGCCGCCTGGCCTGAGAGCGGGCGGAGACCGCGATGCTGCCGCTCTTTCGCTCCGACGGTGTCTCGCGGTTCAAGCTGGTCGGCGCACGCACCTATCTGCGCCCGCCGTCACGCGCCGACTTCAAGCAATGGACCGCGGTGCGCGAGGCGAGCCGCAGCTTCCTCGAGCCCTGGGAGCCCGCCTGGGGCGAGGACGCGCTGGAGCGCGCGGTGTTCCGCGACCGGGTCGCGCGCATTCTGCAGGAGTGGCGCCTCGACCTCGGCTACGGCTTTCACATCTTCCGCAAGACCGACGACCGCCTCTTGGGCGGCGTGAACCTCAACAACGTCCGCCGCGGCGTGGCGCAGGCCGCCAACCTCGGCTACTGGATGGGCGAGGAATACGCCAACCAGGGCTACATGACCGACGCCGTGCGCGCGCTGCTGCCGCACGCCTTCCAGGGCCTGGGCTTGCACCGCATCGATGCCGCCTGCATCCCCGAGAACCGCCCGAGCCGGCACCTGCTGCAGAAATTCGGCTTCCGCGAGATCGGCGAAGCCAAGGGCTACCTGAAGATCAACGGCGAATGGCGCGACCACCTGCTGACCAGCGCGCTCCTCGACGACGTCATGAACTCCGAAGCCATGCGTACGCAGGCCTCCACCAGCGACGGTGACTTCCGCAAACTGCTGGATCGGATCGTCTGACTACTTCCGCGCCTTCTTCGGTCCCGCATGCGCCGCGTAGAGATCCTCCAGGAAGGCCTGTAAGGCCGGCGTCTGCTGGGCGCCTTTCTTCACCGCGACCTCGAACAGCGACTGGTAGGAGAGGCGGCGCGGCCGGATCGGCTGCATCTCGCCGCGCGCGACCCAGGGCGCCGCGTAATGGCTCGGCAGATAGGCGATGAACCGGCCGGAGAGGATCATCAGCGCCAGGCCTTCCATCGAGTAGGAGCTGGCGCTGGGGTTGAAGCGCAGCGGCCGGCGGTCTTCCATATAGCCGCGGCCGGCATAGGGTGCGGCCAGGATGTCCTCGTTGGTGATCGCCTCGCCGGCGCGGCCGAACAGGGCGTTGGCGGCGCCGCAATAGAGCGTCTGCTCTTCGAGAAACAGCGCGCGGTAGGCGATGCCCGGCACGGTGTGGTGGAAGGCGCCGATCGCGAGGTCCAGCCGCCCGTCCAGCACCTTGCGCTCCAAGTCCTGCGGCGCGTCGATATGCATGGTGATGTGGACCTCGCGCGCCCGCTCGCCGTAGCGGTTCATCACGCGCGGCAGGTGGTTGGCGGGGTTGGAGATGATGTTGTCCACCATGCCGATCGCGAGGTTGCCGACCAGCCTTCCGGCCAGCGCGCTGACGTCGGAGCGGAACGCATCCAGCCCCGTCACCAGCCGCTGCGCCGCGCGATAGACTTCCTCGCCGCGCTCGGTCAGCCGGAAGCCGACCCGCCCGCGCTGGCAGAGCCGCATCCCCAGCCGGCGCTCCAGGTCGGAAATGAGCGTGCTCAAGCGTGAGGGGCTGACGTTCAGCACCGCCTGGGCCGCGGCGAAGCCGCCGCTCTCCACCACGGTCAGGAAGGCCTGGATCTGCTTCAGGTCGATATTGCCGAGATTTCCGAGGCTTGAAGCCATGGCGATACTTTCCGAAATCGGGAAGCTTACTTCCGATATTTCGACTTTATCGCAACCGACTTCCCCGGTGAAGATCGGTAAACAGCGGAGGCGCCGACCCATGAATCTCCCCACCGGGAACCCGCCCGCCGGGCACAACAATCCGCAGCCGGTCGATGCCGCGATCGTCCCACGCTTCGGCTCGATCCCGACCTTCATGCGGCTCCCTTACATCACCGAGCCCACCCAGGTGGACATCGCCTTGATCGGCGTGCCCTGGGACGGCGGCACCACCAACCGGGCGGGCGCCCGGCACGGGCCGCGCGAGATCCGCAACATGTCGAGCTTCATGCGCAAGGTGCACCATGTGAGCGGCATCGCGCCCTACCAGCTCGCCCGCATCGCCGATCTCGGCGACGCGCCTGTGAACCCGATCGACCTCATGGACGCGCTGAAGCGGATCGAAGGCTTCTTCGCCAAGATCCACGCGGCCGGCGCCATGCCGCTCTCGGCCGGCGGCGATCACCTGATCACCCTGCCGATCTTCCGCGCCATCGCGAAGCATCGGCCGGTCGGCATGGTGCATTTCGACGCGCATTCCGACACCAACGACCGCTATTTCGGCGACAACATGTACACCCACGGCACGCCGTTCCGCCGCGCGGTGGAGGAGGGGCTGCTCGACCCCAAGCGCACGGTGCAGATCGGCATCCGCGGCTCCATCTACAGCGCCGATGACATGGCCTTTGCCGAACAGAGCGGCATGCGCGTCATCTATATGGAGGAGTTTGCCAAGATCGGCGTGGATGCGGTGATCAAGGAAGCACGCCGCGTCGCCGGCGATGGCCCCACCTATATCAGCTTTGACGTC
>JAYSFH010000211.1:6328-6673 GCA_041913405.1 Dongia sp.
ACACCGGAGATCGGCGGCTTCACGACGCTGGAAGCGCAGACCGTGCTGCGTGGCCTGCAGGGGCTCGACCTTGTCGGCGGCGACGTGGTCGAAGTATCGCCGCCCTTCGACCCCAGCGGTAACACCGCCTTGGTTGGTGCCACCCTGATGTTCGAAATCCTCTGCCTGCTGGCCGACTCACTGGCGCGGCGCCGCGGCCGGTGATCTTGCCCGGTGATCTTGCCCGGTGCGCTTAGCCCAGGGCAATTGAACTGAGCTGGAAGGTCGCAAAGGCCGCAGCATAGGCCAGGGCCATCATGTAGGAGAACATGACAAGGGGCCAGAGCCAGCTGTTGCTCTCGCGCT
>JAYSFH010000212.1:0-6667 GCA_041913405.1 Dongia sp.
GTGACGCCTGAGAATGTCGCCGAGGTGCGGAAGCGCCTCGACGCCGCCGGCAAGCAATACGAGGTCCTGGTGTTCGACGACGAGGGCCATGGCATCGGCCGGCCGGCGAATCGCCGGGTCCTGCTGAAGCGCCTGGCGGAATTCTTCGCCGCGGCTTTCGCATGAACATCGATGATCTTGCGCGCAGCTGGGCGCGCTACCCGATCCTGTGGTCGCCGCGGGTCTCCGGCGATGGCAAGTGGCTGGCCTGGACCTGGACCGGCATCACCGAAACCGGCGAGGTCTGGATCGCGCCCACCGACGGATCGCAACCGCCCGAGCAGTTGACCCAGGGCAAGGATCATTTCTATGTCCGCAGTCTTTCGCATGACGGATCCAAGCTCATCCTGGCGCAATCGATCGGCAGCAACGAGCATGACCGGCTGTTCCGCCTCGATCGCACCAGCCGCGTGCTCGAGGCGCTGACGCCGTTGCAATCCACCAGCTATGTCTTCGGCGGCGCGTTGACGGAAGACGGCGGCTCGGTCGTCTATTCGGCCGATCTCGAGAACGGCAAGCCGGTCGAGGGCAGCCGGATCCAGCTGCTCGATCTCGCCACCGGCCGCACCCATGTCCTGGCGCATGCCAAGAGCTTCTACGACCTGGAGCCGGAAATTTCGCCCGACGGCGATCTGGTGCTCTATGGCACCTACGACTCAGACCCGAACGGCAACCAGATGTGGGTGGTCGGCATCGATGGCACCGGCAATCGCGAAGTGCTGAACGCCGGCGCGCGCTTCAAGACCCGCGCGCAATGGCTGGGCCAAGGGTCCCAAGGGGCCGGACGGCTGCTGGTGCAGGCCGAGACCGAGAGCCATGACCGGGTCGGCCTGCTGGATCTCGAGACCAGTCGGCTGCGCTGGCTGATCGACGATCCTCGCCGCAACATCGACGCCATTGTGGCGGGCCAGGATGGACGCAGCGCCATGATCCTCGAATACGAGGACGGCCGCCTGATGGCGAAATGGCTCGATGTCGACACCGGGCTGGAACAGCTCTTCACTCTACCGGAATCGAGCCTGAAGCCCGTGGCGCAATTGCCCGGCGGCGACTGGATCTGCGAGCGCTATAGCTCAGCGCGGGGTCACGACTTGGTGCGGATCGAGCCGGTCACGATGCGCGTGACCAACCTCACCCGCGGCAGCGAGCCTCTCCAGGTTCGTCACCATCAGGCCTGCGACTTCCGCTGGACCTCGATCGACGGGCTGCCGATCCAGGGCTGGCTCTACAAACCGGAGGGAGAGTCCCGCGGCCTCGTCGTCAATGTGCATGGCGGGCCGACTTGGCACAGCGAGGATTGGCCGACGCCAACCATCCAGTTCATGGTGGCGGCGGGCTTCACCGTGCTCGACCCGAATTACCGCGGCTCGACCGGCTTTGGCCGCAGCTTCCGCGAGGCGATCAAGAAAGACGGCTGGGGCGGGGCCGAGCAGGACGACATCCGCGCCGGCATTGAGGCTCTGATCGCGGCCGGCAAGGCCGAGCGCGGCAAGATCGGCGTCATGGGCCTCTCTTACGGCGGCTATTCCTCGTGGATCGCGATCACGCGCTTCGCCGACCTGGTCGATGCCGCGGTGCCGATCTGCGGCATGTATGCGCTGGATATCGACTATCACGCGACCGAGATGCCGCATGGGCGCGCTTTCTCGATCGAAATGATGGGCGGCACGCCGGAGGAAGTGCCGGACCGCTATTTCCGCGCCTCGCCGCAGAACTTCATCAAGAACATCAAGGGCCGGCTGCTGATCGTGCATGGGCTCGCCGACAGCAACGTATCGCCGGAGAACACCAGGATCGCCTGCCGGGATCTCATGGCGGCGAAAATTCCCTTCGACCTCATGACCTTTGATGACGAGGGTCATGGGATCTATAAGGCAGGCAATCGCGAGAAGCTGCTGCTCCGGATCGAACGGTTCTTCTCCAAGGCATTCAGGGTTTGAAAATGAATCAGGATAAACTGGCGCGGTTCATCGGCGGCATCTGGGACGCCGAGGTCATTCCGCTGCTCTGCGACTACATCAAGATCCCGAACAAGTCGCCGGACTTCGACCATGACTGGGAGAAACACGGCTACATGGACCAGGCGGTCGACCTGCTGTCCGGCTGGGCGCGGCAGAAGATCGCGGCGATGCCGGGCGCGACGCTCGAGGTGCTGCGTCTGCCCGGCCGGACGCCGCTGATCGTGATCGACATTCCGGGCCAGGGTCGCGACCAGGATCCGGTGCTGATGTACGGCCATCTCGACAAGCAGCCGGAGATGGTCGGCTGGGCCGAGGGTTTCGGTCCGTGGATCCCGGTCCTGAAAGACGACAAGCTCTATGGTCGCGGTGGCGCCGATGACGGCTACGCGATCTTCTCGGCGATCACCGCGATCATGGGCTTGCGCGAGCAGGGCATTCCGCATGCCCGCTGCGTGGTGCTGATCGAGGCCTGCGAGGAATCTGGCAGCCCGGACCTGCCCGTCTATATCGACCATATCGCGGCGCGGCTGGGCGAGCCGTCGCTGGTCGTATGCCTGGATTCCGGCTGCGGCAACTACGACCAGCTCTGGCTCACCACGTCGCTGCGGGGGCTTTGGAACGGTACGGTGACGGTGCGGGTGCTGGAGGAGGGCGTCCATTCGGGTGCGGCCTCCGGCATCGTGCCGTCGAGCTTCCGCATCCTGCGCCAGCTGATCTCGCGGATCGAGGACGAGGCGACCGGCGCGGTCCTGCCGCCGGAGCTCTATGCGCAGATCCCGGCCGATCGCATCGCCCAGGCACGCGATGTCGCCCGGGTGCTGGGCGAGGCGGTGCGGACCACCTATCCCTTCGCCGGCGCCACCAAGCCGGTGACCGACGATTCCGTCGAGCTGATTCTGAACCGCGCCTGGCGGCCGCAGCTCGCGGTCACCGGGATGAGCGGCCTGCCGCAGCCGGAGAATGCCGGCAATGTGATGCTGCCCTTCACCACGGCGACCCTGAGCCTGCGCCTGCCGCCCTCGCTGGACCCCGACGGCGCCGATGTCCTGCTGCGGAAGCTGCTGACCGAGCAGGTGCCCTACGGCGCCACGGTCGAACTCTCGGTTCGCAGCGCCAGCGGCGGCTGGAACGCCCCGAGCCTCTCGCCCTGGCTGGAGAAATCGGTGGCCGAAGCCTCACAGGCGACCTTCGGCAAGCCGCCGGCCTATTTTGGCGAAGGCGGCACGATCCCCTTCATGGGCATGCTGGGCGAGAAATTTCCCAAGGCGCAGTTCATGATCACCGGCGCGCTCGGGCCGCATTCGAATGCGCATGGACCCAACGAGTTTCTGCACGTCCCGGCGGCGAAGAAGGTGACCGCCGCGGTGTCGATGGTGCTGCGCGATCATTTGACGGCGGGCTGAGCCGCGCCTAACCCAGCAGCTGCCGCGCCTTCATCAGTTCCTCCGCCAGGCGGTCCACTTCGCCGGCTTGGGAATGCACGGCGAAGGAGGCGCGCACGGTGCCTTGGATGCCGAGCTGTTCCATCAGCGGCTGGGCGCAATGGTGACCGGTGCGCACGCAGATGCCGGCGGAACCCAAGAGCGTGCCGATGTCGTGCGGGTGGATGCCGTCCAGCACGAAGGAGACGATGCCGGCGCGGTGCTTCGGCGTGCCGATCAGCTTCAATCCCGGGATCTCGCCGAGTTTGCCCACGGCGTAGGACGCGAGCGCGCGGTCATGCGCACCGATCCGCTCGAAGCCGATACCCTCGATGAAATCCAAGGCCGTCGCCAACCCGATGGCGGCACCGATGGGCGGCGTGCCGGCCTCGAAGCGGCGCGGGGATTCCGCGAACAGCGTCTTTTCGAAGGTGACAGTGCGGATCATGTCGCCGCCGGTCTGCCAGGGCGGCATCCGGTCCAGCAGCTCGGCCTTGCCGTAGAGCACGCCGATCCCGTCCGGGCCATAGACCTTGTGGCCGGTGAAGGCAAGGAAGTCGCAGTCGAGCGCTCCGACATCGAGCGCGAGATGCGGCGCGCCCTGGGCCCCGTCTACCATCACCCGCGCGCCGGCCTGGCGGGCGATGGCGATGATTTCCTGCAAGGGTGTCACCGTCCCCAGCGTGTTGGCGACGGCGGTGACGCAGACCAGCTTCGCGCCGTCGAGCTGGCGGCGATAGGCGTCGAGGTCCAGATCGCCGTTGCCGTCGATCGGGATCACCTCGAGCCGGGTGCCGCGCCGCTCGCGCAACTGCTGCCAGGGTACGATGTTGGCGTGGTGCTCGATCGCCGACACCAGCACCTTGTCGCCCGGCTGCAGAAAATGTTCGCCGAAGCTGTAGGCGATGAGGTTGATCGCTTCCGTCGCCCCCCGGGTGAAGACGATTTCCTCGGGCTTCGCGTGCAGGAACCGCGCGACCCGCTCCCTTGCGCCTTCATAGGCCTCGGTCGCGCGTTCGCTGAGCGGATAGACCCCGCGGTGGATGTTGGCGTAGTCGCGCGTGTAGAAGTCGCGCAACCGGTCCAGCACCACGGCCGGCTTCTGGGCGCTGGCGGCGCTGTCCAGGTAGGTGACAGGATTTCCCTCCGCTTTGGCGCGGGCGAGCAGGGGAAAGTCGTCGGGACTGACCAGGGGATCGAGATTCATGATGGGCGGCATGACGAAGATCAGATGAGATTATGTCAAGCCTGCGTCCAAATGGCATGGCGCGGTCCGCCGCGTGTTATGCTCGGCTTGACAGGCGGCGCGGCGATAGAGATCATTTGTACACAAACAAATTCACCAAAGGGGCAAATTGGCCGAACAGGCTTGCCCGAACACAGCGGAACCCAGGGAGGGTGAAAATGACGGAAGTTTCGAAGTTCCGGTCTTTCGGCCGGAGCAACCGCCGGCAGTTTCTGGCGGGTGCCACGGCATTGGGTGTCGGCGCCACGGTGCTCGGCGCGCCGCGGATCGCCCGCGCCGCCGGCGACGTGAAGGTGCTGAACTGGCAGGGCTACGGCACCGACGAAGCCTGGTCGGTCGATGCCTTCCACAAGGCGACCGGCAACACGGTCACCCACGACTACTCCAATTCCGAATCCGAGATGATCACCAAGATGCGGACTAACCCGGGCGGTTACGACGTGGTCGTGACCAACTGCGCCTGGAACAGCATCGCCTCGAAGGAAGGGCTGATCCAGCCGATCGACACCGCGAAGATCCCGCATTGGGCCGATCTCAACCCGGCATTCCGCGATTCCCCGCTGCTGAACGACGGCGGCAAGCCGTTCGGTGTCGCCTGGGTCTGGGGCATCACCGCGATCGCCTATAACTCCGATGTGTTCAAGGAATCGCCGGCGACGCTGGCCAAGCTCTGGGATCCGGCGCTGAAGAAGCGCGTCGCCTTGCGCGACGACGGCATCGAGAATGTCGGCTTCGGCGCGCTCGCGACCGGCCAGGACATGAACCACCCGGCCGATCTCGAGAAGGTGAAGGCGAAGCTCCTCGAGCTGAAGAACAACGTCGCGCTGCTCTGGTCGTCGGAAGACGAGTGGAACAAGCAGTTCGCCGCCAAGGCCTTCGACCTCTCGGTCTATTGGAGCGGCTCGGCCCTGCGCAGCAAGACCAACTTCAAGCTCCCGGTCGGCTACTATGTGCCGACGGAAGGCGGTATCGGCTGGTTCGACGGCCTGGCGGTGGTGAAGGACTCGCCCAATCCCGATGGCGCCCATGCCTTCATCAACTGGATGGTCGATCCGAAGTTCTACGTCGAATGGGCGACCAAGGTCGGCGCGCCGGCTTCCGCCAACCCGAAGGCGATGGAAGCATTGCCCGACAGCGATGCGTCGAAGACCTTCTACAGCGACCAGGAAGCGATCAAGCGCCTGCAATTCATGGCGCCGCTTTCCGACGAGGAGAAGCAGAAGTATTCCGACCTCTGGGCCGAGGTGAAGACGGCTTTCGCGGGGTGATTGGTTTCAGCGCCGGAGAGATCCGGCGCTGGATCTTGAGCATAACGGCTGCACGTGCCCCCTCCTTACCTCCCCCTGAAGGGGGAGGGACCGGAGAGGGCGGGGTCGGTCATAAGCGAAGGCTCTATCTGACTCCTTC
Organism: Dongia sp.; assembly: GCA_041913405.1. GTDB lineage: Bacteria > Pseudomonadota > Alphaproteobacteria > Dongiales > Dongiaceae > Dongia. The sequence continues at coordinate 6,075 of JAYSFH010000212.1, forward strand.
TCCCTTCAGGGGGAAGGTCGGGATGGGGGTACGTGCAGCCTGAGCGCAACTGATCCAGCGCGGGGTCACTCAACAAGCAGGGGACAAAACACAACCATGTCGCCACGCCAGCGGCAAATGTGGTCGATCTTCGGGCTGACCGGGCCGGCTTATGCCTGGCTGGCGGTCACGATCTTCCTGCCGCTTTCGGCGATGCTCTACTGCAGTGTGCTCGACGTCTCGCCGCTGGTGCCGCGGCCGGCCAACTTCACGCTGGCGAACTACGCCGCATTCTTCCAGAAATCCTTCTATCTGCCGCTGACCTGGTGGTCGATCCTGCTCGGCTTCTGGACCACCTTGTTCTGCTTCCTGGTCGGCTATCCAGCGGCTTACGCGCTGGCCAAGCGCGTGAAGGGGCGGTGGCGCGAGGCTCTGTTCCTGCTGATCGTGCTGCCGTTCTGGAGCAACGCGCTGGTCCGCGTCTTTTCCTGGACCATGGTGCTCCGGCAGGGCGGCTTCCTCGACATGGCGCTGCATGCGGTCTTTCCCGATGCGCCGGCGATCAATCTGCTTTTCACCTATCCGGCCGTGGTGATCGGCCTGGTACATTCCTA
>JAYSFH010000213.1:0-6665 GCA_041913405.1 Dongia sp.
ATTTCAGTCATGGCCAGGGGATGTGAATTGGAATTGCCAGATGCCGCCTGCCGCCGATTCTAGCAGGGCATCACCGGCGTCACGCCGCATTCCATATGCTGCACGCTGCGGCTTTTACTGCAGCCGCAGTTCGCCGCGGCGTATCTGACCGGCAAAGCGGTCGATGTCCTGCCGCAAGCCGTCCGCGACCTGCACGACGACCCATTGGAGCGCAGCGCCTCCGGCACGGTCACCGTCACGCGCGGCACCCATCCGATCGCGGCCGTGATGTGCCGGGCTCTCGGATTTCCACCGGACGCTGCGGACCTGCCGCTCACCGTCGAGTTCGAGCCGCAAGGCGACGGCGAGATCTGGCGCCGCATCTTTCCGACCAGCACGTTCAGAAGCCATCTCAAACCCTGGCCCGGCCGCACCGGCGCGATGCGCGAATGCGTTGGCCCGCTGGCTTACGGGTTCCGCCTCGACACCGATGCGCAAGGCCTGCGCATGGTCTTCGAGCGCTGGAGGTTCTACGGCATTCCATTGCCGCGCGCGCTCGGGCCGCGGGTCGATGCAAGACAATGGCAGGAAGGCGACGACTATTGTTTCCTGGTCGATGTCGCGGGCCTCGGCATCGGCCGCGTCATCGCCTATCGCGGCCGCCTGCGTCTCAACAAATAGCTCTACGTGAGCGACTGGCCGCCATCGACCGCGATGGTCTGGCCGGTGATCCAGCCGGCGAGATCGCTGGCGAGGAACAGCGCGACGTTGGCGATCTCCTCGGGCGCGCCGAGCCGGCCCCAGGGAATGCCGTCCAGGATGCTCTGATAGAGCTTGGGGTCCGCGGTCTTGCGGTCCTCCCAGAGGCCGCCGGGGAACTCGATCGAGCCCGGCGCGATGCAATTGACGCGGATCCGCTTCGGCGCCAGCGCCAGGCCCTGGCTCATCGTGTAGTTGATCAGCGCCGCCTTGACCGCGGCATAGGCGACCGAACGCGCCGAGGCCATCTGGCCCGAGATCGAGGAGATGTTGATGATGCTGCCCTGCGATTTCTCCAGGTAGGGGATGGCGGTCCGCGTCGCGCGCGCCGTGCCCAGCAGGTCGACATTGATGCTGGCCTGCCAGCCGCTCTCGTCGTCCTTCAGCCCCAGGCCGGAGGCGTTGTTGACCAGCACGTCGAGCCCGCCCAAAGCCGCCGCGGCCTCCTTCACCATGGCGTTCACCTGCTTCTCATCGCCGAGATCGCAGGCGGTCCCGAAGATCTTGGTTCCATGCCGCTTCAATTCGGCCTCGGCTTTGCGCACGCCGGCTTCGCCGCGCGCGCAGATCGCCACGTCGGCCCCGTTCGCGGCAAAGGCCAGGGCGATCGACCGTCCGATGCCGCGGCTGCCGCCGGCGACCAGCACCTTCTTGCCGTTGAACGACAACTCCATGCGACCTCTCCCCAAGATGCTTCATCGGCGGGCGCCGCTGTCCTAGAGTGGCGCCGAAGTCGTTGTAACAGCCCGGGGCGCAAGAATGAACACGGCATCGCCGCTCGCCGATATCGGTTTATGGTCCTTGGTGCAGCGGCTGCGCGGGCAGCGCTGGGTCGATCTCACCCACACCTTCTCGTCCACGACGCCGCACCATCCGAGCTTCCGGCCGGCGGAGCTCCGGAAGACCGTCGACCACGAGGACCTGATCGACGGCCAGCGCGCCGGATTCATGACGCACGAATATCGCTTCGCCGGGCAGTGGGGCACGCATGTGGATCCGCCGGTGCATTACCATGCCGGGCTCCGTTACCAGGACGAGATCCCGGTCGCGGAGATGCTGCTGCCGCTCGTGGTGCTGGATGTTTCCGGCCGCGCCGCGGTGGACCCGGACACCTGCGCGACGCTCTCCGACGTCGCCGCCTGGGAGGCGCGCTGGGGCCGGATCCCCGAGGGCGCCTTCGTCGCGCTCCGCAGCGACTGGTCGAAGCGCTGGCCGGACCAGGCGCGGATGATGAACGCCGACCGCGAAGGCATCAGCCATTTCCCCGGCTGGTCGCTGCCGGTCCTGAGGCTGCTGTTCGAGGAACGGGCGGTCTGCGCCTGCGGCCACGAAACCACCGACACCGATCCCGGCATCGCGTCGAGCCGCGGCGACTATGCGCTGGAGCGTTATGTGCTCGGCCGCAATTGCTGGCAGATCGAGATGCTGGCCAACCTCGACCAGGTCCCGGAAGCGGGCGCCTTGATCGTCGCCGCCTGGCCGAAGGCCGAGAAAGGCTCCGGCTTCCCCGCCCGCGTCTTCGCGGTCTGCGCGCCCTAGCCGAGCCGCAGCGAGAGCTCCACGTCGCCGCCGAACGGCGTGGACATGTAGCCTTTGGCCGCCGAGCGGACATGCGCCAGGTAGTCCGGGCTGAAATCGGCATTGTCGGCGACGACGAAGGCGCCCGGCCGCAGCCGGCTTTCCACCAGGCCGAGGATGTCCGGATAAAGCGCCTTGGCGCCGTCGAGCAGCAGCAGGTCGATGCTGTCGGGCAGATCGCTGCGCAAAGTCTCCAGCGCGTCGCCCTCGCGGATCTCGACCAAGTCGATGAGTCCGCCGGCGGTCAGGTTCTCCCGCGCCCGCGCCGCCTTGGAGGGTTCGAACTCGCTGGTGATGAGGCGACCGCCGCCATTGTCCTGGAGTGCCGCGGCGAGATGCAGGGTCGAGATTCCGAACGAGGTGCCGAACTCGACGATGCTGCGCGCATGCGAGCTCCGCGCCAGCATGTAGAGCAGCCGACCGGTCTCGCGCGAGACCGCGAGCGGGAAGTCCTTCAAGGCACTGTAGAGGTGGCGATACTCGGTCTTGCTGCGCATCAGGCGCCCGCGCTCCTCGGTCGAGACATCGGCGAAAGCCGGGCTCGTCGCCGGCGACGCGGCCTCGGCCTCCTCGAACAGGCGCTCGAGGAGCAGGGCGAAGGGATAGCTGGTGAGTGTGGTCACGGTCGTCTCCGGTCTCTGGATCGGCGCGGTCTTGCGCTGCCGAAGAAATACGAATAATCCTTCATGTTTCCAATTCGCATTGCCCGAGGCCTGCATGCCCAGCCGCCGAAACCCGCGGATTTCCTCGCGAAAGCAGCCGCAGCAGGCCCGCTCCGCCGACCTCGTCGCGGCGATTCTGGAAGCGGCCCTTCAGGTTTTGGCGAAGGAGGGCGCGGCGCGCTTCACCACCGTCCGGGTCGCCGAGAAGGCCGGCGTTAGCGTCGGCTCGCTCTATCAGTATTTCCCCAACAAGGCCGCGATCCTGTTCCGGCTGCAGAGCGACGAATGGCGCGAGACCACGGACCTGCTGCGCCGCATCCTCGAGGATCAGAGCCGCCCGCCGCTGGCGCGGCTGCGGGTCCTGGTGCATGAGTTCATCCGCTCGGAATGCGCGGAGGCCGCGGTGCGCGTGGCGCTCGACGACGCGGCGCCGCTCTACCGCGATGCGCCGGAAGCGAAAGCTGCGAAGGCGTCCGGAGAACGCACCATCCAGCGCTTCATGAAGGAGGCGCTGCCGGATGCATCTGCCGCAACGCGGGCGATGGCCGCTGAGCTGGTCAAGACCACGCTCAGCACGGTCGGCAAGGACTTCTCGGAGACGCCGCGCAAGGCGGCGGAGATTGCGGCCTATTCGGGCGCCATGGCCGATATGTTCTGCGCCTATCTCGGCAGTCTCGCCCGGTCCGCTGCGTAGTCGGCACCCGGTGCCGCGGCCTATCTATCGGGATCGCTGCTCTGCGACGAGCGCTGCTCCTCGCCGGGCGGATCGTCGCTGACCGCGCCGCCGAGCCACCAGACGGCCAGCCACAGCAGCACGAAGCCCGCGGCGATCCAGATCAGGAAGGTCCAAGCCGGCAGATCCGCCGCGCCGCTGCTCAGGGCTGCGACCACGACGACACCGGCCAGGGCGGCGGTGCCGATCAGCTTCAGAACGGTCTTGGGCTCGGCATGCATTTGACGTGCTCGTGCGCGTTCGCCGATCGCGCCCGAGTCTCCTCCCGTTTGGATGAAACTCCCCAATGGATAAACAACGCTTGAGCGCGCCGACTAATCCACACGGAAGGGATGAAATCTCCGACAATTGGTTAACAAGTCCGGTCGGGCCACAAAAGTCAGGCGCCGGCTTGATCTGCCGGCGCCCCGCACGCCTTCAGTCGAGTGAAGAGCGTCCTCCCAGACTGACCCCGCTTCTGACGGCGGGGCCTGCCGAAAACTCTTTAGTTCATCGCCATGATCTTGGACTCGAGCTCCTTGGCTTCCTCGCAGCTGCCGCAGGCCTTCTTCAGGACCGCGAGGCGTTCCTTCGCCTCGGCCGGCATCTTCATCTCGAGATAGAGCTCGCCGAGATATTCGTTGGCGCCGAGATGCTCCGGCTCCATGGCGAGCGCCTGGTTGTAGTAGTCGAGCGCGGTCTTCGGGTCGCCGCTCTTGCGATAGGAGTAGCCGAGCAGGTTCAGCGCATCGGCATAGGCGCCCTTGTCCTTGACCAGCTTCTGCAGGATCGGGATCGCGTCCGAGTATTTCTCGTGGTCGATCAGCCCCTTCGCCTGCTTGTAGGGATCGGGCTGCGCGTTGTCGTCGTCCGAGCTGCCCATGGCCCAGGCCTGTCCCAGATGGGCTGAGCCGGCGATGAGCAGGACCGCGGCGAAGCCGGCGATACCCGTGGTGATTCCCGTGATGATGCTGCGTGTCATGTCTTGCTCCTTCATTTGAAGACTCCCGATCTCAATTCAAATCACTTATCCGTAACGCTGCTCGCGCCACGGGTCGCCGTGGTTGTGATAGCCGCGTTCCTCCCAGAAGCCCGGCCGGTCGGCGGCGTGGAACGCGATCCGCTTCACCCATTTCGCGCTTTTCCAGAAATAGAGCTGCGGCACCACCGCCCGCATCGGCCCGCCATGCTCGATGGTGAGCGGCGCGCCGTCCCAATGGGTCGCAAGCAGCGCGCCTTCGGCCGCGAACTCTTCCAGCGGCAGGTTGGTCGTATAGGTATCGTAGCTGTGCAATGTGACGAACCGGGCCTCGGGCTTCGGCTTCACCCGTGCCAGGAGATCCCGGACCGCCACGCCGCGCCAGCGGTTGTCGAAGCGCGACCAGGAGGTCACGCAATGGATGTCGCTTTGGGATTCCGTCTGCGGCAGATCCTGGAACGCCGCCCAGTCCAGCCGCACCGGCTGCTCGACCAATCCGTCGATCTGGAGACGCCAGCGGTCGAGCGGGAGGTTCGGCTTCACGCCGAGATCGAGCACCGGCCAGTCGGTGGTCTTGCGCTGGCCGGGCGGCAACCGGTCTTCCTCGCGATTTGCCCGCTTGGCCTCAAGGGGACGCCCAGTCAGCAGCCGGCCTTCCTCGGCCCAACGTTGCTTGGTCGCGATCAGCTTGTCCCCAATTCGACCAGAGGGGATCCCGCCGCCGGTGTCCCGGGAGGAGCCGCCGTCATTCATGCTGTCGTCCATCGCGTGCCTGCCGAAAGTATTTGGAATCCCGCCTTAAAGGCCAAGGCTTGCAACCTGACATCAAGTGGAATTGAGATACCCCCGTCCGCCGGGTTTATACGATGCTTCTGTGTTGTTTTAACTGCCGGACTTTCCTTGCCTATCCAAGACTCAGCCGATACAACCGAATCGGACCGCAGCGGCTATTTACGCTCGCCTGCCTGTAATTAGTGACGTGGTTGTGATGTCCCAACTTCGCCTGGCGCATGGACTGCGCTTCGAGGACCTCTACGAGCCTGCCGGCCTCGCGGCGATCGACTCTCATTTCCTGTCCGGGCTGAAGGCCGGCGACGAGGGCCTCGCCGGCCGTCTGCTTGCGGCACGCGCCGATCCCGGCGCGCTCGACCAGAAGGCGGAATCGCAGCTGATCCTCGACCTCGCCGGCCATGTCGAGGACTTCGTCGGCGAACTCTTCGGCATCCAGGGCGAGTTGAAGGAACTGCAGGCGCGGCACAGCGACCTCGCCCCCCTGTTCTCGGTGAAGCGCCTCTTCGTGCAGCGCCGCGCGTTGAAGGCGCACCGCGAGGCGGAAGCCGAGACCTTCGACGCCGACGCCTTGCGTGCCGCATTGACGACGGCCTTCGGCGGCCAGTTCGACGAATTGACCTTCGCGCGCCATGTCGATCATTGGCTCGCCAACGAAGCCGATCACGCGCAGCAACTCGACCTCGCAACCCGCTACGCCGCCTGGGCCGCGCAGAGCGAGGCGGGCAAGAAGCTCCACAAGAAGGGCGTGCTGTTCAAGGCGCCGCGCAAGATCGACCCGATGCACCTGGTGCATTTCGAGACCGAGCTCCGCCACGGCATCCCGATGGTGAAGCTCGCCGACGAGCAGCTGCGCCGGCGCGAAGGCTTCGCCCTCACCGATATCGGCACCGACTTGAAGGGCGCACTCGACCAGGCGAATTACTGCATCTGGTGCCACAACCAGGGCAAGGACAGCTGCTCGCGGGGCCTCACCGAAAAGGACGGCAGCTACAAGAAGAGCGTGTTCGGCGTGACCCTCGCCGGCTGCCCCCTGGATGAGAAGATCTCCGAGATGCACACCGCCAAGGCGAACGGTCAGCCGCTGGGCGCCGTCGCCATCATCGCCATCGACAACCCGATGATGGCGGCGACCGGGCATCGCATCTGCAACGACTGCATGAAGGCCTGCATCTACCAGAAGCAGGAACCGGTCGACATCCCGCAG
>JAYSFH010000214.1:0-6662 GCA_041913405.1 Dongia sp.
GTGATGTTGCCCTTGCTGGTCGTGGTGCCGGCGTCTTCACAGACGCCGAACCAGCCGTGATAGGCGTCGCCGTTGCTGCCGCAATTCTGGCCGTCGGTCATGAACACGATGGCCTGGGCGCGCTGGAACGGCGGGTTGACCTTGGCCTCGTCGAAGGGCGCGCCGGGCATCAGCACTTCCCAGGCCCAGAACAGGCCCTGCGGCGCGTCGGTGGCGCCGCCCGGCGTCAGGTCGTCGATCATGGTGTTGACCGAAGCGGCGCTGGTCTGCAGCGGCAGGATGCCGATCGACGGGCAGTCGGCGCAGTCGCCGTTATCCCGCGCGCCGAACGGCGGCACCCACCAGCCGGGGTTCGGAATCGACTTGCTGGGTGCGTTGTTGTTGTTGTTCCAGTAGGCGGCATAGCATGGGTTGAACCAGCTGCCGGATTCACCCTCGCTGCTCGGGATCGGCTCCCAGCCCGGCCAGGCGGCGGTGGGGCCCAGCGTGGTGTCGGCGTCGGTGCTTTCGAGGCCGTCTTCCCAGTAGCGGGCGTAGACGCAGCCGGCCCAGCCGCCCGGCACCTCGGTGGAGGAACTCGGGTTGAGCAGCAGCGGCACCTGGGAATTGGCCGCCTTGTAAACGCCCGGCCGCGTGGAGGTCAGGGCAAAAGGCGAGACCAGGGCCGGATATTTCCGGCCGCCCATGGGGTGCGTGTAGGTGGAGCCGGTCGGACCGGTGACCGCGCCGGCCGTCGTGTTCGGATAGGTGAACACGTTCACCTTGGAGCTCCAGGGCACCACGCCGATGTTGAGCAGCGAGTAGTTGACGCCGCTGACGGTGACGGTCTGGCTCTGGCCGCCGGTGGTGAACGGCTTGTAGAGGGAAGTGACCAGCGACTTCGCGTTGCTCTTCAGCGCCGTCATCTTCGAGGAAGGCGAACCCATCGAGCCCGAGACGTCGAAGGAGAACACCACGTCGAGGCCGCTCTGGGCGCGCGCCACCGTGCCGGCGGCGGCCATGGTCATCTGCTGGAAGCCCAGCACCCGCATCAGGGTGGTCGGGATCGTCGCGGTCGACGACACGGTCACCAGCGTGTTGTTGTTGGTGATGTTGATGACCGGCGTCACCACGTTGGCGCCCATCGCGCCGTTCGGGAAATTCGCGTTGAAGAAAGCGAGCGCGTCGGCCTTCACCTTGTTGTTGAGAGGATCGTTGGCGGTCTGCAGCGCCTTGCCGCCGGCCAAAGCCGCGGCGTCGATCGCCTCGGAGAGCCGCGCCTTCACCAGGTAGCCGCGGGCGGCATCGACCGCGAGGCCGGCCACGCCGATGAACACGATGCAGGAGAGCCCGAAATAGATCGCGATGGCGCCGCTCTCGCCGCGCAGGTAGCGGCGGGTGGTCGCCCGGTGCGAGGCCGCCAAGGCCGCCAGGCGGCGCTTCAGTCCAGACGCAACACGACGTATCGACATGGTCCGAATCCTCTCTCGCCCCACCGCCTCATGATACGGGCGAAGCGCGCGTTAGACAATTGGTCCTGTCGCGTTAAATCGTTGATTTAGCTCGAATTAATGCTAGAGGCCAACACCCCGGTATGTGGCCATACGGATTCCGGGCGCCACCCGGTCCGCCTCACATCGGAAAGGACGGGGCTACTGGTTGGTCGTCGTGGTGTTCTGGTTGACGTTCTGGTTGAGATCGACGCCGTAGCTGTAGCTGCTTTCCGCCGAGGTCGCCGACTTGCTGGCATCGGTGTCGCTGGTCGTCTGGCTGCGCGACGACGAGGAGAACTCGACGTCGGTCGGCGAGAGGACGCGGCTGCAGCGCTCGGTGCCGCAGGCGTAAAGCACCTCGGTCGGAGCGTCGGGCGCCACTGCGTTCAGCACGCTGACATGGCGCGCCGAGACCGGCGACACCACCACCGGCCAATCCAGCAGCAGCTCCTGGTCGCCGGCGAGGACGAGGATGTTGGTCTCGCCGGGCGTCTTGCCGAACACGATGACGGTGTTCGGGGTGTCGAGGGTGACGTCGGCCACGGTCGGGTCGCCGATGATGACGCTGGTGGCCGGCTTGGCGAGCCGGACGACCCGGGCCTCGCGCCAGTTGATGTTGAGCCCATCCGCCATCGCGGTGCTGGCCATGACGAATGCCGCCAGCATCGGCACCAGAACGAACAGACGGCGCATCTTCCCCTCCGCATCCGGTCAGGTCCGTTCGACAACGGACTCAACCCACTAACCGGCGTTTGTTAATCTTAGTCGAGAAGCGGCCCTGCGGCAATGCAGATTGCAGGACCAACCCCGGCCCCGGGATGCCGCTTGCTGCGCTGCCGCAGAAAATGTATAAGATCATCAATTGGTTGCGGCCTGCCTCGGGCCCCGGAGCTGGTCCGGGAAACGGCAGACCCACCACCGGGGGAGAACCCTATGGTCGGGATGACACGGCGATCGGGCCGGAACAGCGGTCGCAAGGCCCTGCTGGCCACGGTTGCAGCCGGGCTGCTGCTGGCGGGCTGCACCCAAGGACCCGCCGAAATGAAGCCGGACGCGACCGCGCTGCAGGACGCCCAGCTCCGGGCGGCGCAGCAGGCGGAGGCGAGCTACAACTACACCGACGCCGTCAACATCTACCAGGGCCTGCTGGCGCAGAGTCCCGAGAATCACGAACTGGCGATGAACCTCGCGCGGAACATGCGGTTCGCCGGCCAGGCGCAGAGCGCCATCTCCGTCATCAGCCGGGTGATCGCCAAGCAGGGCCGGACCCCGCCCCTGCTGACCGAGCTCGGCAAGGCCTATCTCGCCGCCGACCAGGACAACCTGGCGCTGCCGACCTTGCTGGAAGCGAAGGAGCAGGCGCCCAACGACTGGGAGATCCTCTCCACGCTCGGCGTCGCCTATGACTACCAGGGCAACTATGCGGATGCGCGCGAAGCCTATGCCCAGGCGTTGATCGCCTCGCCGAGCAACCCGACCGTGCTCAACAACCTCGCCCTGTCGCAGGCTTCAAGCGGCGACCTCGACGGCGCCATCGCCACCCTCGAGCAGGCGATCGACCAGCCGACCGCCTCGGCACAGACGCGGCAGAACCTGGCCTTGCTGATGGCGCTGAAAGGCGATCCGGATACCGCCGAGCGGCTCGCGCGCAAGGATCTGCCGCCCGAAGTCGCCGACAACAACACCGCCTATTTCCGGATGATCTCCACCGCCGCCACGGCGGCCGCCGCGGCGCCGGCGCCCAATCAATCGACCGTTCAGTAACAGCCGGTCTCTGCGCCGGCCATCACCACCCAGCTGCGGGAAGATGCCCGGGTCAGGCCCGGGCATGACGCCGTGAGGCTGGCGGCGCCCGTTACTTCATCAGCTCGGCGACCTGGATCCCGGCGGGACCGGCGATCACGATGAACAGCACCGGCAGGAAGAAGATGATCATCGGCACGGTGAGCTGTGCCGGCAGCGCCGCCGCCTTCTTCTCCGCGGCGTTGAGGCGCGCATCGCGGTTTTCCTGGGCGATCACGCGCAGGCCGGTCGCGATCGGCGTGCCGTATTTTTCCGACTGCAGCAGGGTGGTGGTCAGCGAGCGGAAGGTCGCAAGGCCGGTGCGATCCGCGAGATTCTCGTAAGCGCTGCGGCGATCGCCGAGATAGGCGAGCTCCGCCGCCGTCAGCCCCATCTCCTCGGCCATCAGCGGCGAGGTCTCCGCCATTTCCTCGGAGACCTTGGTGAAGGCGGCCTCGATCGACATGCCGGATTCGACGCAGATCACCATCAGATCGAGCGCGTCCGGCAGGGCGCGCATCAGGATCTTCTGCCGCTTCTGGACGGCGTTGGTGAGGAAGATGGTCGGCAGCAGCCAGCCGAAGGCGGCGCCGACGACCGCGGCCAGGGTCTTGCCCTGCCAGGTCCAGTCCGGGAACAGCGACAGGCTGTAGAAGAAGGCGAGCACGCCGAGGCCGATCGGCATGGCCAGCCGCACGAAGGTGAAGGTGACCGGCGCCGAGGTGGTGCGGTAGCCGCCCTGGATCAGGCGCTTCTTCAGGTCCTTCTGCTCCAGCATGTCCTCGAGCCGGAGCTGCTTGATGACGCCGCGCATGGCGCTTTCCGAGCGCGTCGGCTGGAGCCGGCGGCGGTTGCTGTAGCCCTCGCGCTGCTGGATCTGCAATTCGTCGCGCTTGAAGGCGACGGCCTTGCGGCGCGCCGCGAATTTGTCGTTCTGCAGGAACGGCGTCGCCACCGCCATCACCGACGCGAAGGCGGCGATGAAGGCGACGCAGATGATCACGGTCGCAAGATCGAACCCAAATTCCCAGTCGTCGAAAATATGCATCCGAGATCTCCGTGCGACGCAGCGCCCCAGCGGCGCCGCCGGCCGCTACATGTCGAAGTTGATCATCTTGCGCATCACCATCACGCCCGTGCCCATGATCACCACGCAGATTGCCAGCAGGAAGTTGCCGGTCTCGGTGGTGAAGAGCAGCGCCACGTAGTCCGGCGCCAGGAACGTGAGCGCGCCCATGACGAACAGCGGCAGCGAGCCGATGATGCCGGCCGACGCCTTGGCCTCGCTCGACATGGCCTGCACCTTGTCCTTCATCTTCTTGCGCTGGCGCAGCACGTCGGAGAGCTTGGCCAGGGTCTCGGCCAGGTTGCCGCCGGTGGTCTGCTGGGTGCCGAGCACGATGGTGAAATAGCGGAACTCCGGGCTGGGCAGCCGGTCGCTCATGCGCTGCAGGGCGTCGGCCATCGGCTGGCCCAGCTTGATCGCCTCGTTCACCAGGCGGAATTCCGGGCCGACCGGATCGGGCGATTCCTGCGCGATGATGGCAAGGCACTCGCCGACCGTCAGACCCGAACGCACGCCGCGGACGATGATGTCGATGGCATCCGGAAAAGCGGCGATGAATTTCTTCAGGCGCTTCTTGATCAGGTAATTGAGGACGAATTTCGGGATGCCGAGGAAGGCGACCAAGCCGACGGCCGGCAGCAGGATCGGCGGCACACCAAAATAGTAGGCAATGCCCATCAGAAGGGCGCCACCGAGCAGCGAATACATGATGAATCGCTGCGGCGAGATCGCGAGGCCGGCGAAGACCAAGCTTTCGCGAAGCCTAGAGCCGCGGCGTTTCTGGCGCGCCTCTTCGGCCTGCTTCAGCCGTTCCTGGATCTGCTTCTTGCGCTTGCCGGCGGCGTTGACGTCCTTGCGGCCGGCGCCCGGCACCGCCAGGACCGGGAGGGGGTCGCCGACGACGGCGCTGATGCGGCGCTTCAGGCGTGCCTGCGGGGCGGTCACGGCGGCGTAGATGCCGAAACCGAGCAGGAGCATGGCCACCGCCGCCAGCCCCGCAATCCCGTAGATCAGGAGCTGGGGATTCGCGGCGATGTTAGGCACTGCCGGCCTCCATGGCCTCCGCCAGGTCGCGCTCCTTGCCGAAGTAGCGGACGCGATCCCAGAAGCCGGGGCGGAGGCCGGTGAAACGGTGACGGCCGGTGATCCGGCCCTGCGCATCCTCGCCGGTGATCTCGTAGATGAAGAGATCCTGCAGGGTCACAACCTCGCCTTCCATGCCCATCACTTCCGAGACATGGGTGATCTTGCGCGAGCCGTCCCTGAGACGGGCCGCCTGGACCACGACCTGGATCGCGCCGGCGATATGCTCGCGCACGGTCTTGGCCGGCAGGTTGTAGCCGCCCATCGCGATCATGTTCTCCATACGAGAGACGCATTCGCGCGGGTTGTTGGCGTGGATGGTGCCCATCGAGCCGTCATGGCCGGTGTTCATCGCCTGCAGCAAGTCGAAGGCCTCGGGTCCGCGGACCTCGCCGACGATGATCCGCTCGGGGCGCATACGCAGGCAGTTCCTGACCAGGTCGCGCATCGAAACCTGGCCGACGCCTTCGAGGTTGGGCGGGCGGGTTTCCAGGCGCACCACATGCGGCTGCTGCAGCTGCAGTTCGGCGGCGTCCTCGCAAGTGATGACCCGCTCGGTGCGGTCGATGTAGTTGGTCAGGCAGTTGAGCAAGGTGGTCTTGCCCGAGCCGGTACCGCCGGAGACGATGGTGTTGATCCGGCAATGGCCGATGATCTCGAGCAGCCGGCCGCCGGCCGGGGTGATCGAGCCGAACTTCACCAGCTTGTCGAGGGTCAGGCGGTCGCGGCGGAATTTACGAATGGTGAGTGCCGGGCCGTCGATCGAGAGCGGCGGGGCGATCACGTTGACGCGGGAGCCGTCGGCGAGACGAGCGTCGCAGATCGGGCTCGCTTCATCGACGCGCCGGCCGACCGCCGAGACGATGCGCTGACAGATGTTCATCAGCTGCTGGTTGTCTCTGAACCGAATGTCGGTCAGCTCGATCTTGCCGTTGGTCTCGATGTAGACCTTGTCGGCGCCGTTGACCATGATGTCGGCGATGTCGTCGCGCGCCAGCAGCGGCTCCAACGGCCCCAAGCCGAGCACATCGTTGCAGATCTCCGTGATCACCATCTGCTGCTCGGCAGCCGACAGCGTCAGGTTCCGCATGTTGATGATTTCGGAGACGATCTCGCTGATCGCGTCGCGGACCGACTTGTGATCGAGCTTGGCGAACTCACCAAGATCGACCGTCGCCATCAGGTCGTTGAACACGTTGAGCTTGATTTCCGCCAGGCGGGAATCAAGCTCGCCGCCGCGACCGCCGACGCCACCCGCT
>JAYSFH010000215.1:0-6660 GCA_041913405.1 Dongia sp.
CCCCCGGTGGCAGGCCGCCGTTCTGCTCCGGGCCGCGGGCGTGTTGTGTCCCGGGGCGGTGGCCCCCGCGCGCCCACCACACCGGGGTGGCATAGCGCCCGGTGCCCTTGCTGATGCGCTGCACGTTGCCGCCGTCGGCGCCCATCACATAGAGCTGCTGCTCGCCGCCGCGGTCAGAGTTGAAGACCACCTTGGAGCCGTCCGGCGAATAGCAGGGCGAGGTATCGATCGCAGGGCTGTCCGTCAACTTTTGCGAGCGGCGGGTGCGAATATCCATCACGTAGATGTCGGTGTTGCCGCCCTGGGCCATGCTCATGATCACCTTGGAGCCGTCCGGCGAGAAGCGCGGCGCAAAGGTCATGCCCGGGAAATCGCCCAGCACTTCCTGCTGGCCGCTGTCGATGTTGAAAAGATAAACCCGCGGCTTGTTGTTGAAATAGGACATGTAGGTGATGTCCTGGGCCGCCGGCGAGAAGCGCGGCGTCAGCACCAGCACCGCGCCGTCGGTCAGATACTTATGGTTCTCGCCGTCCTGGTCCATGATGGCGAGGCGCTTTACGCGCTTGTCCTTCGGCCCGGTCTCCGAGATGTAGACGATGCGGGTGTCGAAGTAGCCGTCCTCGCCGGTGATGCGCTTGTAGATCTCGTCGGCGATCTTGTGCGCGACGCGGCGCCAGTTGTTGGACGCGGCGGTGTACTGGAAGCCGGCGATCTGCTGGCCGCCGAACACATCCCAGAGCCGGAACTGCACGTTGACCTGGCCGTTGCCGCGCGACTGCGCCAGACCGCTGACCAGCGCCTGGGCGTTGATCAGCTTCCAGTCCTGGAAGCGCGGGCCGCTCTGCAGCGAGGCGCCGTCCTGGATGAAGGCCTTGGGATCGATCGGCGCGAACAGACCGGAGCGCTCGAGATCATCGGACACCACGCGCGCCACGTCGGCGCCGATCTGCGCATCGGGCCCGGCGCCGGCGAAGGCCGGGATTGCGATCGGCATCGGCTTCACCTGGCCGCCGGTGATGTCGATCGTCAGTTCCGCCTTGGCCCCGAACGACACCGCCACGACGAAGATCGCGGCGAACAATCCAGTCAAACGCTTCATGAGCTTCAACCTTCTCTCCAGAACACCGCGGCTCGAGTCGACGGCCTGCGGCTCAATTGGGCGATTTCCCTAGCATTAATCGTTGATTCCTGCCACCGGCCGCCACGTCCAACCACCTCACATCGCAAGGTGAGCCGTGCCGTCCGATCGCAACAATTCAAAACCCCGTGCGGACGCAATGGCGCAGCGCGCCTTAAGGTTCCGCCGCCATCAACAGCCTCCCGCTTGCTCACAGATCAGTTTCATCTGCCAACGCAGAATGATGGTCGGATTGTATTCGTCAGGCGGAATCGGCAGCCGGCCGTCTTCCTTCTGAGTGATCAGGATCGCGCGCCGCGCGCTCTCCGCGAGGGTGCGAAATCCCGGATCGCCGTTGTCGTCGAGCACCTCGATCTTCGTCACGACACCACCCTGGGTCATGTAGAGACGCAGCATCAGGGTGTAGCTTTCCAGGTCTGGAATGCCGGTCGGGATGTTCCAATTCTTTTCGATCGCCGCGCTGACTTTGGCGGCCGCTGCATCGCTCAAAGGCCCGGCGCTTGCGCCGAATGACACAGCCGCAAGAACGAGCGCGGCGAGCAATCCCGCCAATCGCTGCATGAGCTTCAGCATCCGCCCGCCCGCTGGCCGCAGATAACATTCATCGGCCAGCGCACGACGATGGTCGGGTTGTATTTGTCCGGCGGAATGGGCAGCCGGCCAAGCTCGTTCTGCGTCATCAGGATCGCGCGCCGCGCGCTATCCGCCAAAGTGCGGAAGCCCTGGTCGCCGGTGTCGCCGAGCACCTCGATCTTGGTCACGACGCCATCCGGCGTCAGATAAAGACGCAGGCTGACGGTGTAGCTGTCCATGTTGGCCATGCCGACCGGAATGTTCCAGTTCTTCTCGATCGCCGAGCGGATGCCGTCGGTCTCCGCCATGGTGAGCGGGACGTCGTTGGTGAGAGCCGCCTGCTGGCCGGTGGTCGGCTCGGCGGGTGCCGGCGCCGCTTTCTTCTTCGGCTTTTCTTCCGTTTCCGGCGCGGGCGTGTCCGACTGGAGGCTCTTCAGCAGAGCGTCCATGTCGTTCTTCTGCTCTTTCTTCTCCGGCTTCGGCTTCTCGGTCTTCTTTTCTTCCTTCTTTTTCTCTTCCGGCTTCGGCTCGGGCTTCTTCTGGTCCGGCGCCTTCTCGATCGGCTTGTCGGGAATGACCGCGGCCTGCTGCTCCGGCGCTGGCGGCGGCGGCGTGGAGGGCGTCGGCGGCGCGGGCTTCGGCGGCTCGGGCTTGGTCTCCTTCTTGGTCTCGGGCGCCGGCGGCTGGGGCTTCGGCTTGTCCATCGGCTTGCCGGCCTTGTCCACCGTGGGCGCCGCGGTGATGTCGGCCAGGGTGGCGAGCTCGATGGTCGGCGGTGCCTCCAGCACTTCCGGCTCGAAGAAGGACGGCACCCCGAGCACGATCAGCAGGGCGAGCAAGACGTGGAAGATCACCGAGGCAAGAATGCCACCGGTGATCGGATAGCTGCGTTCGGCCCAGACCAACTGCATGGCCTAGGACAACCCCAGAGGATAAGGCGCGTTTCCGAGCGTCATTTCGGCTTGGTCTTGTCGGTGTTGTCGCCGCCGGCCGGCTTGGCAGGCGCCGTGTCGCCCGGGCCCTTGGAGTCGGTAATCAGGCCGACCTTGTTGAAGCCGGCCGCCTGCAGCTCGGCCAGCACCTGGGCGAACATGCCGTAGTTCGTATCCTGATCGGCACGGACGTAGATCGTGGTGTCCGGCTTGTTGGCGGTGATCGCGGCGAGACGGGGGCCGAGTTCGTCGAGCGCGATCTCGGTCTCCTGCAGGAAGACCTTGCCTGCCTTCTCGACGCTGATGACGATCGGCTCGTCCGGGTTGGTCATCGCCGCCGCCTTGGTCTTCGGCAACTGCACCGGCACGCCCACCGTCAAGAGCGGCGCCGTCACCATGAAGATGACCAGCAGCACCAGCATGACGTCGACCATCGGCGTCACGTTGATTTCGGACATCGGCGCATTCTTGCGCCGGGCCGCGTATCCCCGCTTCTTGCCGTGACCGAGTGAGACGGCCATCAGTGCTTCTCCTCGAGCTGCCGCGAGAGGATGGCGCCGAACTCACCGGAGAAGGCTTCGAGCCGGTTGCCGTAGCGGCCGATGTCGCCGGAGAGCTTGTTATAGGCGAGCACCGCCGGGATGGCGGCGACCAGGCCGAGGGCGGTCGCGAACAGCGCTTCGGCGATGCCTGGTGCGACCACCGCGAGACTGGTGTTCTGCGAGCCGGCGATCGCGGCGAAGCTGTTCATGATGCCCCAGACCGTGCCGAACAGGCCGACGAAGGGTGCGGCCGAGCCGACCGAGGCCAGGAAGCCCATGTAGCGTTCGAGCTGATCCATCTCGCGGCCGAGCGTGATGTTCATGACCCGCTCGATGCGATCCTGCAGACTCTCCTTGAGGGAGTCGGTGGTGAGCAGGCCCTTGGCCGCGGAACGGCGCCATTCGCGCATCGCCGCGACGAAGATCGAGGCCATGGGATCGGTCGGCCGGTTGGCGATACGGTCGAACAGCTCTTCCAGAGAGCCGCCGGACCAGAAGGCCTCCTCGAACTTGCGTGCTTTCGAGCGCAGGCCGCGCAGGCGGATCGCCTTGTCGAAGATGATCGCCCAGCTCCAGATCGAGGCCAGGAGCAGCATGATCATCACGGCCTTCACGATCCAGTCGGCCTGCAGGAACAGGGCCCAGACCGAAAGGTCATGCATCCCGGCCGCACTCGGCAGGCCGGCCGCGCCCTGCTCCATGGCGGCGGCGGCGGCGGCGGGATCCAGCGCCCCGCCTTCGACCGGCGCCACCGGAACGGCTGATGGTGGTGTGTCTTCGTTCATCTCTCGTCTCGCTCTTGCTTCAACTTGCGCAACATTGTGGTCAGTTTATGGCGATCGCCCCTACGCGCCCGGACGGCCGACCGATTGGCGCAGCCGTTCCGGCAGGCGGGTCGCTCGCCCTTCCTTCGTCACGCAGGCAATCGTGACCGTGATCTCGACCAGGATCTCGCTCCCGCGGCGGACGACCTGATCAAGCAGAATTGAAGCCCCGGCGAGGGCGGAAACCCGCGTCTCAACCGCGAGTTCATCGTCGAGGCGTGCCGAACGGTGATACTCAGCCGTGCAGCGTCTCACGACCAGCATGAGGCCGTCCTGCTCTACCATCTCCGCATGGCTGAAGCCCGCGGCGCGCAGCATCTCGGTCCGGGCGCGCTCGGCGAATTTCAGATAGTTCGCGTAGTAAACCATCCCGCCTGCATCCGTATCCTCGAAATAGACGCGGATGGGGTGGATGTGCGCGGGCGTCGCCAGAGGCTGCATCTTCGCGGCGGCCGATTTCATCCGGCCTCGCTTTCGTCACTCTGTCCGGCCAGCAGCTCGAGCTGGGCCTCGGTCGCTTTCGAGGGCGTGAGGCCGAGATGGCGATAGCCGTTGAGTGTCAGCAGGCGGCCGCGCGGCGAGCGCTGCAGCAGGCCTTGCTGGATCAGGAAGGGCTCGATCGCGTCCTCGATGGTGTCGCGCTGCTCGGAGAGTGCCGCAGCCAGGGTCTCGACGCCGACCGGGCCGCCATTGTAGTCGTCGGCGATCGCCTTCAGGTAGCGGCGGTCCATCGCGTCGAGGCCGAGCTTGTCGACCTCAAGACGGTTCAGCGCCTCATCGGCGAGCTTGGCATCGACGCGGCCGTTCTTCGCCACGGCGGCGAAGTCGCGCACCCGGCGCAGCAGGCGGCCGGCGACGCGCGGCGTGCCGCGCGAACGCCGCGCGATCTCGCCGGCACCCTCCGAGGTCAGGTCGAAGTTCAGCAGCTTGGCCCCGCGCCGCACGATCTCTTCCAATTCCATCGCGTTGTAGAAATTGAGTCGCAACGGGATGCCGAAGCGTTCACGCAACGGCGTGGTGATGAGGCCGAGCCGGGTGGTGGCACCGACCAGGGTGAATTTCGGGAGATCGATGCGGACCGAACGCGCCGCCGGGCCTTCGCCGATGATGAGGTCGAGCTGGAAATCCTCCATCGCCGGATAGAGAATCTCCTCGACCGCCGGGGACAAGCGGTGGATCTCGTCGATGAAGAGAACATCGCGCGGCTGCAGGTTGGTGAGCAAGGCGGCGAGGTCGCCGGCCCGCGCAATCACCGGACCGGAAGTCGCGCGGAAGCCGACGCCGAGCTCGCGCGCCACGATCTGGGCGAGCGTGGTCTTGCCGAGACCCGGCGGGCCGTAGAACAGCGCATGGTCGAGCGCCTCGCCGCGATGGCGCGCGGCCTGGATGAAGACGGCGAGGTTCTCGCGCAGCTTCTGCTGGCCGATGAACTCGGTCAGCTGCAGCGGGCGCAGCGAGAGCTCCGGCGAATCCTCGGGCTTCTGCTCGGGAGCAACCATACGGTTCTCGGTCACTGCGAGAGCTCCCGCAGGCCGTGGACGATCAGGTCATTAAGCTCGGCCTTGGCGGCCTTGGAAGCGAGCGCTTTGGACACGGCGCCATAAGCTTCGGCGCGGCGATAGCCGAGATTGACCAGGGCCGAGACCGCGTCGTTGATGACGTCGCCGCCCTCGCTCGCTTTGCCGGCGGGCAACGCCACGACGTTCGCGCCTGCGCCGAGCTCGAGCCCGGCGGCCTTGTCCTTCAGCTCGCTGACGATGCGCTGCGCCAGCTTCGGGCCGACGCCGTTGGCGCGCGAGACCGAGGCCTTGTCCTGTGACGCGACTGCATGGACGAGATCGTTCGGCGTCAGGGTCGAGAGGATCGCCAGTGCCACCTTGCCGCCGACACCCTGTACGCTGCGGAGCAGGCGAAACCAGTCGCGCTCGGCGTGATCCGCGAAGCCGAACAAGGTGATCGCGTCCTCGCGCACCTGGGTCTCGATCAGGATGCTCGCGTTCGCGCCCGCGGCGCCGAGGCGCCCGATGGTCTTGGAACTCGCATGCACGACATAGCCGACGCCGCCCACGTCGAGCAGCAGCCCGTCCTCGTTGAGACTGTCGATGACACCGGTTAGCTTGCCGATCACCGCAAGGCCTCGCGGAAGTCCTTCGCGCCCCAGCGATTGAGCGTGCCCATGTGATGGGCGTGGCAGATCGCGACGGCGAGCGCGTCGGCGGCGTCCGGGCTCTCGGCCTGGGAGGCCGGCAGCAGCACGCGCACCATCATCTGCACCTGCTCCTTGCCAGCATGGCCGGCACCGACCACCGACTTCTTGATCAGGTTGGCCGGGTATTCGTAGACCTTGAGCTTGTGCAGGGCCGGGGTCAGCAGCGCCACGCCGCGCGCCACACCCAGCTTCAGGGTCGAGGTCGGGTTCTTGTTGACGAAGGTCTCTTCGACCGCGGCGGTGTCCGGCTGATGCGCGTCGATCACCGCCACCAGCCCGGTGTGGATCTCGACCGGCCGCTCGGCCAGCGGCTGGCTGGCGACGGACGAAATCCGCCCCGCCGCGACGAAGGAGAGCCGCGACCCGTCCTGGTCGATGATGCCCCAGCCGGTATGCTGCAGGCCGGGGTCGAGGCCGATGATGCGCATCCCTTTCGGGCTGT
>JAYSFH010000216.1:0-2539 GCA_041913405.1 Dongia sp.
CCTGACCGAACTGCCTGCGCTCACCGAGATTGAAAGGATCATGGATCTTGTCGAGGTTCCAGACCTGATCCAAGAAACCCCCGAATCGTCAGAGATTTAGCTGCATGTCCGTTCATGGTGCAGCGGATTCATCGGGCCGTGTACGCTGTCGTGTACGCGGTTTTTCTTCGCCTGCGCCCTCGGTTTGCGGCTGCGATTCCATGCCCGCGGCCTCCTGGATCATCTCGTCGACAAGGCGGCTCGCCATCCAGTGAATCAGCGCGCGCAGGCGAGGCTCTACGCGCGAAACCGGCTCCGCCTTCTTCCTTGTCCGCGCCTTACGGCTGGGGAGGTCGGGTTTCTGCTGCACCTGATGCGCGGGGATCGGCGGCGGTTCGACATGGGATGAATGCGGCCGATCTTCGGCGGCGGTCGGCGGCGAGGCCGCGCGCGGGCTGCTGCGCCGCTGCTTCATCCAGGCCGTGACCTCTGCACAGTCCCATGCCTCGTAGCCCGGCGCCAGCTCGAAGCGGCGGGGGAAGTCTCCAAGGCGCTCGAGCTCGTCGACGATGGCGTCGGGCAGGGGAATGATCGCCCGCAGCTCGTCGCGCAGAATTGCCCGCGTCGGCGCGACGTGTTGCTGATCGCTCGCCATGGTCAGCGCACCGCGGCGGCAAGTCGGCGCCGGTAGGCGTCCCAGCTCTCGCCAGGCCGTGGCGGGCAGCCATTCGCGGCTCCCGCAGCGAGCAATGAATCATTGTTCTGGGATGGTGCCCGCGTGGATGCCCTTCCTGCGTCCAGAATGGCCCCCAGCAGCCCCGCATTCACTGGCTGCGTGCTCTGGGACTTGGCGCGCATCGCTCGGGCCGTAGTGACCGCTTTTTGCAGGTCCTGCATCGTGACGCCCCTTTCCCGCCAGTCCTCGATCAGTGATTCCCTGCCGGCCGTCTGGATGTCCTGCCGGTGAAGGTAATCCACAAGCACGCACGTCGACGACGAAAAATCATGATTCATGATGTGTGCCGGGTTCGGGCTTGTGACCGTCGCCGAAGGCCTGCCGGGTTCGGTCCTGCGTTCTGCGTGGGCCTTGGGCTTTGCGGTGCCGGGTTGTGTGGAAAAGTCCGCGCCGTCACCATGCCGGGTTTGCTCCGGACGTGCCGAAGCGACAGCAGCAAGCGGAAGCGCGAAGGCGAGGCGATCGCCAGCGAGCCGACGCAGCAGGCCGGCGCGCTGCAGGCGATCGAGCGCGGTTCGAATAGACTTCTCCGAAGGCTGCTCGATCTGTACGCCGGCGCCGCGCGTGGTGTGCGTCTCGCAGTAGGCGCGCAGCATGGCGAGGCTCACCGGCCGGGATCGGCCGGTGATGCCGGTCCGGTAGTCCATCCAGGCGCGCAGCATCATGTACGCCTGAAAGGCCAGCGGGCCGGCGCCATGCAGCGCCTCGAGCTCGTCGGATGTGATCGCAATGACTTGTCCGGTCACGGCTGCCCCCCTTGCGCAGCAAGCAGGGTCGGCGCGTGTTCGTCCGCCAGGCCGGCGGTAACCTGGTAGTCCAGGGAACCGGCGGCGGCGAACCCGGCGAAGATGAGGGCGAACAGAATCGCGGTTTTCATCTTCGCCCCCTTCAGGCTGCGGCCCGGAGAAGCCCGAGCGCTGCGTCGAGCGATGCGAACATGCCCCAGCTTGTTGAGCGATCCCATGCGCCGCCGTCCAGGCAGCGCACTTCGTAGCGTGTGCCCGCAGGCCAGGCCTCCATCCAGCCGGGGCGGCCCTTGTCCCTCCACCAGGCGCGGCCCTCTTCCGCCCATTGGCCGGTGCGGCCTGCGTAGTAGGCGTCCAGACCCGCGACCGACTCCGTAACGATGTAGGGCACGCCCCAGAATTTCCGATGCGTGTCCGGGCGCTCCTCGTTGCGTGTGGAGTTGAAGCCTTCAGGCAGCTTGGGATTGATCGGCACGCCGTCGACGATGTCTTCCGCGAAGATGTACCCGCGGCCGGTGTTGAGTCGCTTCATGACTCAGGCCCTCCCCGGCTGGGTAACGTCGACGCTCATCACAAGCACCGTGCTTCCCTCGAATATCTCCCCGGCGCTTCCGAGATCTTCGGCCAGTGCTTGCGCCTCTTCTTGCGTGCCGCGCATGTGTGCCTGGAAGTAGAGGCAGGCGCAGACCTTCCCGTCAGGCAGCGGAACAAAAATGCAGCGGGCGTCAGGGTCGGCGGCGGTGATCGTCGGGACATCGAAGGGGCAGGGCTGGCCCTGCTCTACGGATGCCCGCGCCTTCTCGAACGCGGTTTCATCGTTGAAGCGGGCTCGCAGCTCGTCCGGGTGGTCGAAGCTTTCCACGACGAGGGCGGGATAGAAACGCATCTCCTTGAGCATCACGATTGCACCTCCTCGCCGGCCTGGTCGTGGTCGTGCTCGGGCTCGGGCTGCAGGGCGCGGACGTAGTGCGCTTCAGCATGCTCGAGGCGGGCGCGGGCCGGGGGGGGGAGGGGCGTTTGGGCCGATAACCACACAGAACACCCGGCGCGTTCGTTAAATGTGCAACCGCCGCCCCAG
>JAYSFH010000216.1:2549-6640 GCA_041913405.1 Dongia sp.
CATCACAGCGTTCGAGTTCATTCATGGTCCATCCGCCGGACATGGAACACGAGGCGTCTGTCAGCAGGGACGAGGCTTGCTCGAGCTCCACCGTCAGGCGCTGGAAGTCGAGGCCTCGCAGTGACGGCTCGGGCGTCGGGCGGGCCTCCCGCATCGCGTCCAGGGCTGAGGCGCGGGAAAGCCGGTCTGCCTCCTCTCGACCGGCGCTTGCGGCAGCGTATAGGCCGGATTCCGGCGCGGCGGGGCTGTGGGGGGCTGCCGTGGCGTCAGCGGGTGCGATTCGATGCTTCGCGACCTTCAGCAAGCCCAGCGCCCCGAACAGCATCGCCGCGCAGTTGCGCAGGTCGTTCGCGTCCCATTCGCCGCGAAACTGGTCGATCGACAGATCGATCACGCGCCAGGCGTTGCTGAGGTCGGCCTGCACCGAGTCCCGATGCACGATCGGGCTAAGCGGGAAGCCCGTTGGAAGGCTTTCGCGGTCGCCTTCGTGCCAGGCGGCGGCGATCTGTGGCGGGGCGTAGTGCCGCAACATGGTTTCGACGATCGCGACCTTGACGGCCTGCATCGCGTCCTCGGCTGCAAGCATCTCGTCTTGATCCCAGCGCACGGCGAGCCCACGCATGGCGATGGTGAGGCGGCTTTCGATCGTGTCGATTTCTGCTGCCAGGGCGGGGGAGGGCGCGTCCTGTTCGGCTGCGATGGGCGCTGCGCTGGTCGTGGTGTGCTTACGCATGGCTGCGACCCTCCTGCGCCTGGTTGGTCGGCAGCGACGGGGCCGGGTCGGCGGTGATTGCCACGTCAGGCCAGAAGGTGCGGCCGGTGGCGAGCTTCAACGGCCGAACGCCGAAGTACGACCCGGTGCGGCACAGGCGAGCGTAGACGCTGTTTCGCTTCACGCGGTGGCGTTGGGCGAATTCATCGGTGGTGAGGGGGAAGCCGGCGACGATCGAGCCGGCCTCGAGGGCGTGGGCAGGCGTGCCCGTTGCGGTGGTGCGCATGGCGGTTGCTCCGTTTGCTGCGGTTTGAACCCGCGCCCCGCTCTCAAACGGGGTGGCGGACCGATACGGGGTTGAGAGACCGGGCAAACGGAACCGGCGAGCCTTGCGGCTCCCCCGCACGGTCCGCCATTGAACGGCAACACGTGCGACGTGGACGCAAAAAATCCGCCTAGTGTGGCGGATGCGTCCGCCGTTTGCATTTTCGGGCTCTCACCCCCGGTCGCTGTTGTTTGCAGCGACGACCGGATTCTGCGCCAGGGAGAGAAACCACGTCAAGCCCTTGCATGCAGGATGAAAGAGAACGTGCCCTGCACATCATCCGCGGCCCTTTGTCATGCGGTAGCAGGCGCCGCAGATGTGCCCGGCGTTGCGCTTCACCCTAACTGCCTTGTCGTCATAGAGGGCAACCATGTCGAAGTCTTTCCGGTTGGTGATGCGGAGCCCCTCGAGCCCGTTCGCTGCCAGCCAGGCGCGGACGGCCGGCAGCTGCCCTGGATCGCAAGCGCGTGCAGTGAAGATGCGCACTTCGCGCCCGGCCTCGATCCACTCGCGGACGCGAATCATCATCGGCGCAATCGGCTTCCCGATGCCTTCCCCCATGGCCCCGTGGTATTCAGCCAACGTGCCGTCCAGGTCGACGCCGATCCACTTGGCCATGGTCAGTCGACATCCCCGAGAATGGAACGCTTGCGTGCGGCGAGCTGGCGGCGGTGCGTCTCCAGCTCCTCGCGCACTACCTTGCGGATGCCCTCAGCGTCGGCGGCGCCGCGTGCGTCGATGTTGATGACGTAGGTCATCGGCGCGGCCGATGACATCGCCGTCGGCGCCGAGTGCATCAAGGGGGCCGCCGTAGCGATTCCCGCCCCCGTCATGCTGAGGGCGGCGGCGGTCGCGAAGCGCCTGGAGAAGTCCCCGATCGCATTCATTGGGCCTGCTTGGCCGCGGACCAGCCCCTGCGCGAGGCCTTGCATCGTGAAGTCGCCCAGTTCCGCGAAGACGCGGCTCGGGCTTTGGATGCCGAGCTTGTCCTTGAACCATATGGTGACGCGGTCAGCGGTGTCCGTGACGGCAGACTTGACCGACGCCCATGAATTGGTGATGCCGCGAGAGAGCCCTAGCATCAGATCGAGTCCGATTTGCTCGAACCGGGCACCCAGGCTAGAGAAGAAGGACAGAAGGCCGTCCCACTGCTGCCGGAACCACGAGGTAATAGGCCCCCAGTGGTCGTAAATCTCGTAGGCGGCCCAGGCGACGGCGCCGACGGCAAGCGTGACGAGTCCAATGATGCCGAGAATCTTCAGGCCGGCGCCGCCCATGAGTACGAACGCTCCTCTTGCCAGTGCGAACGGCGCGACAAGCGTGCTGAAGGCCAGGGCAAGGGCACCGGTAACGGTCAGTATTCCAGCCAAGGCAGCGCCGAGCTTCATCAGTCCGCCGGAAAGAGCTGGGTTTTCCCTCGCCCATGCCTGAGTCGCTTCAGCGATGCTGCCGATCCACTCGGTCAGGGCTTTGACTTCCGGCGCGATTGTCTCGCCGAAGGCGACGAGGGCGTTTGTCGCCGTTCCAGTCGCGGCCTCCCAAAGGTTGCTCAGGGTTCCGAGTTGCTTGTTGACGCGATCCTGGAGCGCGGCCTGTGCTTGCATCTTGGCAAGCACTTCGTCATAGCCGGCTTGCCCCTTGTCGATCATCAGGGATACGACTTGGGTCACTTCAGCGTCATCGCCGAAGATGGTCTTTACGATTCCGCCGCGCTCTTCGGAGCTCATGGACTTCAGCTTGGCGAGTTGCGCGAAAAGTTTCTCGAACCCGCCGAACTCGCCCTTGCCATCTGTGAAGTCGAGCCCGAACTCTCCCGGGGAGTCCCCTCGGCTGTCCCTGAGCAGCGCTTTCGAAACGATCTTTCTGATTGCGTTTCCAGCGGCGCTTCCGTCCATGCCGCTCTGATCCGCCATGACGAGAAGCGGCGCCAACACCCGCGCTGCGTCGAGGCCCTGCCGGCGAATGGTTGCCAAGGCGGGAGACATCTTCGCGAAGCCGGCGAGCATGTTGTTCGAGTCCACGCCCAAGTAGAAGCTTCGCTGGATCACATCCATCAGCCCCAGCATGTCGCCTTCGGTTGCGCGTAATGAATCTTGCATTTTTGAGGCGAATTCCGCCGATTCTGCAAATGGCTTCTTCAGCTGCACCGCCAGCAGTGCGGCGGATTCACCAAGACCGCCAAGAATGGCTTCCTCGCTCATGCCCTGACGGATGAGCATCGTCATCATCGTCTGCAGTTCGGCGGTTGTTCCGGGGAGACGGTTCCCGAGCTTCATCGCGAGCGCATTGATGCGTTCGAAGTTGTCAGAAACCTTCCCGCCATCCTTCATCATCGCGACCTGAAGCTGGGTCGCAGCATCTTCCGCCTCTGCGTAGGCTCGGACGGGCACGAGGGTGGCCGCGCCAACCGCCGCACCGCCGGCCATCGCGCGAACGCCGAAGTTCTGCAACTTGGCGCGAAGCTCCATTGCTGACTGCCATTGCTTTTCAAGCGTCTTGATGCGGGCTAGACGCTCGCCTTGAACGCGCAGATGCTCGTTCGCCGCTTCGATTTCCTTCGTCAGCGTGCGCTGGCGATCGGCAAGGCGATCGATTGGAACGCCGAGACGTTCCACGTTGATGCGCGCCTCCTCATGGCCACGGACCAGGGCGGCCTGTTGCCGCTCCAGCTTCTTGGCTTCGCGAACCGCCTCGCTGTATGCCTTCTTCAGGTTCTGGTGCGGATTCTCGCTGGCGACCATCTCATCGCGCAGTTCGCGAACGCGGTTTCGTGTGCGCTCGATGGCCAGGCGGTTTTCATTGAGGGCGTCAGTCGCCTTCGTGAGGCCATCGAGGCGTTTCTGCTGGGTGTTCAAGTCCGCCAGCTGGTCTTTGACGCCCTTGATCGATTTCGACAGCCCAGAGCTGCCATCAAGCATTCTCTTGAACGGGCCGGTCACCTTGTCGACGGCGCTCAGAAGCACCTGCAGCTTGAGAGATTGGGAACTCATGGCTGTCTCCAAATCATGAAAGGCCGGGCGGGCACCCGCCCGGCGGTTGATCAGGCAGCGTCCT
>JAYSFH010000217.1:0-5467 GCA_041913405.1 Dongia sp.
CAGTTCTTCCGAGAGAACCTGATAGATTGCGCGCTGCCGTTCGACCCGGCTGCGGCCCGAGAATTGCGCACTGCGGATCGCCACCCGAAAATGCGTCTCGCCGCTTTCCCGCCAGCCGGCATGGCCATGGTGTTGATTGGTCTGGTCCTCGACCTCCAGTGCATCGGGCGCGAAGGCCGCCCTCAGCTTGCTTTCGATCCGCGCCTTCACCGCGCCCATATTCACACCCCCACGCGCATGCCTGCCCAAGCGCAAGCTTGTCCTGAAGGGATATTGTCACCATATCGGCATGATCACGAGAGACAATCCCGACCAAGGGCTAATCAAGGGCGGCAGCGATGCAGGTGCGGCATAGGGCCTCGGCTTGCACCGATCCGCCCCGCTCCGCCATACTGGAACAATGGCCAAACGCTATCACATACCCGATCCGCCGCCGCAGTCGATGCGCTGCCACCATGCCGGATGTGAGGCCGAAGGGCTCTATCGCGCGCCGAAGTCGCCGGACCAACTGAATCAATATCTCTGGTTCTGCCTGGACCACGTGCGCGAATACAACAAGTCCTGGGATTTTTACGCTGGTATGAACACCGATCAGATCGAGAAGCAGGTGCGCTTCGACACGGTGTGGCAGCGCCCGACCTGGCCGCTCGGCCAATGGGGCACCAGCGCCGCCGCGCGCCGCTTCGCCGCGATGGATGAGACGGAGTTCATGCCGGACGACGTGCGCGAGGCGGTCAACGCGCGCATGAACGCCGCCAAGAACCGCGCCGAGCAGGAGCGCCGCCGGCAGAAGCAGAAGATAGCCAGCAAGGAAGAGGCGGCGCTCGCCGTGCTCGAGCTCTCGCCGCCGGTGACCTGGGCCGAGGTCCGCGCCCGCTACAAGTCGCTGGTGAAGCGGCTGCATCCCGATGCCAACGGCGGCGACACCAGCGCCGAAGAGCAGCTGAAGCTGGTGAACCAAGCCTATGGCACGTTGAAGGCCGCCGCGGCCGAAGCATGACGACGGCCAGCTTGCGGCGCGCCCGCACCTCGGTTCTCGAGATCGCCTATGAAGAGAGCGGGCCGGCTGACGGCCGCCCGGTATTCCTGATGCACGGCTTTCCCGACGACGTGCGCACCTGGGACGGCGTCGCAGCGCCGCTGGCGGCACGCGGCTATCGCGTGATCGTGCCCTACCTGCGCGGCTATGGACCGACCCGGTTTCTCTCGCCGAACACGATGCGTTCGGGGCAGCAAGGCGCGATCGGCAGCGACTTGAAGCAGCTGATGGATGCGCTCGGCATCGCGCGCGCCTTCCTCGCCGGCTACGATTGGGGCGGCCGTGCCGCCTGCATCGCCGCGGCACTCTGGCCGGAACGGGTCGGCGGCCTGGTCTCGGTCGGCGGCTACAACATCCAGAACATCGCCAGGAACGTGAAGCCCGAGCCGGCCGACCAGGAATGGCGCTTCTGGTACCAGTGGTATTTCAACACCGCGCGCGGCGTCGCCGGCCTCGCCGCCAACCGCCACGACATCTGCCGGCTGCTGTGGAAGATGTGGTCGCCGAACTGGGCCTTCGACGACGCGACCTATGCCGCGACCGGCGCCGCCTTCGACAATCCCGACTATGTCGATATCGTCATCCACTCCTATCGTCACCGCTACCAGGCGGCACCGAGCGATCCGGCCTATGAGGACATCGAACGGCGCCTGGCGCTCAGCCCCAAGATCACGGTGCCGACCGTCGTGCTGCATGGCGCCGCGGATGAAGTGGATGTGCCGGAAACCTCCGCGCAGCACGCGGCCTGTTTCACCGGCCCTTATCGCCGCGAAGTCGTGCCGGTCGCCGGCCACTTCTTTCCCCGCGAGGCGCCGCAGAAGGTGGTCGATGCGGTCCTGGAACTGGCTTCGCTGTCGAAGTAGCGCCGCTCAGCCGTCGCCGAGCAAGGCGGCGCGGCGCGCCAGGCTCTCTTTCGGCCATTCCTGGCGCATGTCGTAGTAGACGTCGAAGCTGCGGGCGCCAGGCGGCAGGACGACCCAGGGCAGTTTCGAGCGCGTGAAGATGTGCGCATCGGGGGCGATGCCATGCCCCGGGTCGAGGGTCGAGACGCGCAGAAAAACCATCACGCCGCGCCGGCCGTAGTCGCTCCACAGCGCCGCCTGGCACTCGGCGCAGCGATAGATGTCGTGCGGGCGGCCAGAATCGGTCTTCATCGTGGTCCGCACAGGCTCCAGCGAACCCTCCTCGAGCACGATCGCGCTGCGCTCGATCACGGCATTGATGGCGAAGGCGCTGCCGGTCTGTTTCTGGCAGTCGCGGCAATGGCAGCAGTTGACGAACATGGGCGGCCGCGCCAGTCGATAGCGGACCGCACCGCAGAAGCATGATCCCGACAGAGTCGTACCGGCCATGGGCCCTCCGAAAAAAAGAACCGGCCCGGATGTCACATTTCCGGGTTCCTCGTTCGTCTTGGGAGTGTAGCAACACGGAGACGACCATGACACCGAAGCTTAATCCTTTCGCCGTCGCACCCGAGCTGATGAAGAAATGGCAGGGCGCATCGATCGCCGTCGCCGGCAGCCTGGACCCCGCGCTGGTCCACCTGGTGGAGATCCGCGCCTCGCAGATCAATGGCTGCGCCAACTGTCTCAACATGCACACCGTGTTCGCCCGCGAGAAGGGCGAGACCGAGCAGCGCATCAACCTGCTGCCCGCCTGGCACGAGGCGCCCTGCTACAGCGAGCGGGAACGCGCCGCGCTCGCCTGGACCGAGGCGCTCACCAAGCTGTCGGAAGGCCATGTCCATCAAGGCGCCTATGAAGCGCTGAAGGCGCAGTTCACCGAAGAGGAGCAGGTAAAGCTCACCTTGATGATCAACATCATCAACGGTTGGAACCGACTCGCCGTCGGCTTCGGGCTCTGGATCGAGCCCGAGGCGGTGAAGGCCAGCCTCAAGGCCGCCGCCGCGTGACAGCGGCCGGGTCGTTGGCCGGGGTGATCGCGCGCTAGGGTTGGACGATCGTGATCCGGTTGCCGGCGTTGCCGGCTTCCGGCTCGTCCTTGCAGACGCCCGACCAGACGCGCACACCCTGTCCGGCGCTCATCGCCGGCTGGCTTTGCTGATGGTTGCATCCGGCGCCGTAGCCGGCGGCCGCGGCTTCGCTGCCCTCGATCGGCTGGCCCATGGTGGTGAGGCGGCGGATCACCAGCTCGCCGCCGACCTGGCTGATGCTGATGATCGCCGGCCCGTCCGGCATGGTGGCGCGCACCACGTTGACGCTGCGCGTCGAGAGGCGCCCGCCGGTCATCGCCACCTGGACCAGGCCGCGATAGGTGTCGCCGAAGCCGGGGGTGCTGGAATGATAGTTCCCGGCGGCGATCATCCAGTCGCCCGACTTGTCGTGCAGAGCGGCGAGGAACAGCGCGCCGTAGGCGACGTTCGACGCCGGGTCGAGCGCGGTCGCGAGATCAGGAAACGCATTCGGGTGATGCCGCAGGCTGATCTGCATGCAGCCGACGTCGATGTTGACGTCGCTCTCGGCTTTGTAGGCGGTGAGAGCCGTGAGTGCCGCGGCCTTGTCCGGGTAGTAATGGCCCGTGCCGCCGACATTGAGAGTCCAGGGCCAGGGCTTGGAAATGTCGCCATAAGGGCTACCGCTGGATTCAACGCGGGCGATCGCCTTCAGCAGCCCGGCCGGCATGCCGTATTGGGTTTCCTGCGCGGCGATGGCGTCGAGGCAGAGGTCGCTGTCATCGGCCGAAGCCGGCGACGCCGCTGCGGCGGCAATCAGGGCGCCGCCGAAGATCAGGCCGAGGATGGTCCGAAATCCCATTTCCCTCCAATGCCATGGCCGGGCCGGCTTGTCCAATCGTCCGCGCCCGGGGTCGCCGGACTGACCACTAAAGCAATTGACCATGCGGGGGTCGGTCTGCACCGTATCGGGGATGCTGGAACTCAGCGACGCGCCTGCCAAGATCGGGGCTCTCGGTGCCTACTGGGAGAGCCTCGCGGCTGACGGCGTGCCGGAGCGGGCGGTGCTCGACATCTCGAAGATCCAGTCGCTCCTGCCCTTCGTCATGCTGATGGAGCTCGAGCCCGATCCCTTGGTCCTGCGCTATCGGCTGACCGGCACGCGGATCGACGAATGGGTCGGCTTCAACGTCACCGGGCGGACGTTGAACGAGTTCGTGCCCGGTGACCGCAGCGGCAGCTCGACCTATCTGATGGCCTGCTACGAGAAATGCTGGCGGACTGGCCAGCCGGTGATCGGCGCCTATGACTGGCCGAGCGTCGCCGGGAACCCGCTCCGAATCTGGTTCGGCATCTACCCGTTCAGCCTTGCAGGCGAAATCCGGCAGTTCCTGGTGGTCGAGGATTTCGCCATGGTGCCCGCCGATGCCGTGCCCCTGCCCCGGCTGGAAGCTCACACCGAGGAGAAATGACGGGAATCGCTTTTCAGGCGATTGCCGTGTATGAAAGCCTACCGATTTCAGTCAAGGGGATTACACGTCATGAGATCGATCGCGATCGCCACGGTGGCCGCACTGTCCGTGCTCCTGGTCGCCTGCGGTTCCTCCGGCAAGAAGGACGCGCCCGTCGCCCAGGTGGCGAGCGGCCAGAAGGTCGTCATCAAGAAGGGCGTCTGGGACGCCTTCATCAACTACAAGCATTGGCTGATGCCGAAGAGCTATTCCGGCCCAGTCGGCAACGGCTACTTCGCCGTCACCACGGACGGCAGCGGCTGGGGCCTGACCGGCTGCCCGGACACCTATTGCGAAGTCGGGTCACTTACGCCACAGGCGGCGATCAACGAGTGCTCCACCCGCAACGGCGGTCGCGACTGCCTGGTCTTCGCGCACCAGGACAAGATCGTCGTTCCCTACGAGATCGCCCAGTAAGCGCGAGCTTCATCTACTGCATGCCGAGCTGGCGCGCCTGGGATGCGGAATCCCGGGCGCCCCACCGGCGGCGGATCTTCCCGTCCCTCACCTCGAACCACTCGATCGCGACCAGCTCGTAGCTGCGGTCGGTCGGCGTCTGTCCGCGATACGGCCCGACGAAGGCGCCGCTCTCGCGGTAGCGCACGGCGACGATGTCGCCTTCACCGATCATGTCCTCGATCGCGAGCTTCAGCTGGAGACCGTGGTGCAGGTCGTACCAGCCGGGCAGCACCTCGTCGAGCGAGCCCCAGCCGAGCGCGCCGTAGATCACCGCGTCCGGCGCGAACAGGCCGCGCAACCGGCCAAAATCGCCGGCGTTGAGGGCTTCGACATATTGCTGGATGACGGCTTTGCCGCCGCCGGCCGGCGAACGCGGAACGGGATCGCTCCGGACCGGATTGTCTCGATTGTCTCTAACTTGGGTGGCCATGACCGCCTCGCTCCTTTGGGGGGCTGAACGAGCTCATCCGCGGACCCAGCATGCTGGGCCGACCCTTACCAAATTCGCAACCCCGGCCTTCGGCCATCCCCCTAGTCAGCACAGGG
>JAYSFH010000217.1:5477-6631 GCA_041913405.1 Dongia sp.
GCAAAGCCGTTAAAACGCTTGCCGGTTCAAGCGTTTGGCAGGTCGGCCCGAATCCGGACGAACCCTACAAGCCCTTGAATCAGTTTGAACTTCCCCCATTTCTGGATTTGGAACCTGCTCTGATGGCTTTGCAAACTTCCGCCTCGGCCAAGAACGGATCGGCGTACGACAAGTCCACCTTGCCGGACATCACCATCTCCGTGCGCCAGCAGTTCGGCCTCGATTCCGACATGCAGGTTCCGGCCTTCAGCCAGCGCACCGAGAACGTGCCCGACGTGGACGAAGCCTATCGCTTCGACCACGACACCACGATGGCGATCCTGGCGGGCTTCGCGCATAACCGGCGCGTCATGATCCAGGGCTATCACGGGACGGGCAAGTCCACGCATATCGAGCAGGTTGCGGCGCGCCTCAACTGGCCCTGC
Organism: Dongia sp.; assembly: GCA_041913405.1. Lineage (GTDB taxonomy): Bacteria > Pseudomonadota > Alphaproteobacteria > Dongiales > Dongiaceae > Dongia. The sequence continues at coordinate 5,903 of JAYSFH010000217.1, forward strand.
ATCCGCATCAACCTCGACAGCCATATCAGCCGCATCGATCTCATCGGCAAAGATGCGATCGTGCTGAAGGACGGCAAGCAGGTGACCGAGTTCCGCGAAGGCCTGCTGCCCTGGGCCTTGCAGCACCCGACCGCGCTCGTCTTCGACGAATACGATGCCGGCCGCCCGGACGTGATGTTCGTGATCCAGCGCGTGCTCGAGGTCGAGGGCAAGCTGACGCTCCTCGATCAGAACAAGATCATCCGCCCGCATCCGGCCTTCCGCCTGTTCTCGACCGCGAACACGGTGGGCCTGGGCGACACGACCGGCCTCTATCACGGCACCCAGCAGATCAACCAGGGCCAGATGGACCGCTGGAACATCGTCTCGACCCTGAACTACCTGCCGCATGACGACGAGAGCAACATCGTCGTCGCCAAGTGCCCGCAATACGACACGCCGGAAGGCCGCAAGACCATCGACGCGATGGTCGCCTGCGCCGACTTGACCCGTGCTGGCTTCATCAACGGCGACATCTCGACCGTGATGAGCCCCAGGACCGTGATCACCTGGGCCGACAACGCGCGGATCTTCAACGACGTCGCCTTCGCCTTCCGGGTCTCGTTCCTGAACAAGTGTGACGAGCTCGAGCGTCCCGTGGTGGCGGAATACTACCAGCGCTGCTTCGGCACCGACCTGAAGGACAGCGCGGCCAAGGCCCAGCTCGCGCACTGATCACGGCATGAGCGG
>JAYSFH010000218.1:0-5429 GCA_041913405.1 Dongia sp.
GAGCTTGACCGAGAAGACGAAGAGCAAGGCGAGGCCGATCCAGAACACCGGCAGCGAAGAGCCGAACAAGGCGAAGAATCGCGCGGCGTGGTCGATCGCGGTGTTCCGGTAATAGGCGGCGAGCACGCCGAGCGCGATGCCGATCGTCGAGCCGATCAGCATCGCGGCGATCACCAGCTCCAGCGTCGCCGGCAGCCGGTAGAGAATGTCCTGCGCCACCGGCCGCCGGGTGATGAAGGAAGTGCCCATGTCGCCGGTGAGCAGGTTGCCGACATAGATCACGTAGCGCTCCGGCAGGCTGCGATCCAAGCCCCAGCGCGCCTTGGCGGCCGCGACGACCTCCGGGTTGTTCATCTGGCGGTCGGAGACGATGGCGGTCAGCGGATCGCCTTTGGTGACGGTCGTCAGCAGGAATGCCAGCGTGACGATTCCGAGCACCAGAAATGGCATAGCGAGCAAGCGGCGCAGGATGTATCGGGTCACGCTCGTCCTTCCTGTGCTGCCGCTCGATGCACTTCAACCGGCCCCGTTGCGGCAATACTCAGAAGCGATATTGACAACAGGCCTCCCGCCCGTCAACGTAATTGAAATTAAATTCCATTTTCTGAGCGCGAAATCGATCCGAGGACGAGACGTGAGAAAGCGGGCGAAAGCCACGGCTGAGCGTGGGGGCGAGGAGGAGGGCAACTTCTCCGCCGCGCTGACGCGCGGCCTGCATATTCTACGCGCTTTTACCGCCGATGACGCGTCGCTTGGCAACCAGGATTTCATCGAGCGCACCGGCCTGCCCAAGGCGACGATCTCGCGACTGACCTATACGCTGGTCGGCCTCGGCTATCTCACCTACGACGAATCGCTCGGCCGCTACAGCATCGGGCCGGCGACGGTATCGCTCGGCTATTCGGCGCTGAGCTCGAGCCCGGTCGTGCATGTCGCGCGGCCGTTGATGCAGGAGCTCGCCGATGACACCGGCGCCGCCGCGGCGCTGGGCACCCGGGACGGGGTCGAGATGGTCTATCTGGCGAACTGCCGCTCGATGAGCCCGGTTTCGCTGCGATTGAACGTCGGCTCCCGGCTGCCGATCTGGCGGACCGCCATGGGCCTCGCCTACATGGCGGAGATGCTGCCGGAGCGGCGCGAGGCCCTGCTCGAGCAGATCGTGCGGCAGGAGCCCGGCAAGGGTAAGGAGATCCTCGACCACGTGAACGATGCTCGTGCGCAATACGCCAAGCGCGGCTTCGTCGCGAGTTTCGGGGCTTGGTACAGCTACATCAACGCGGTCGGGGTCGCCTTTCGCCCGACCGACGGGTCGCAGCTTGTCGCCCTCACCTGCGGCGGCATCGTCGATATTCTGCCGCGCGAAAAATGCATGAAGGAAGTCGGTCCGGCGCTGGTCCAACTGGGCAAACGCATGCATGCGCGACTGCAGGGGCAGGCGGATCCCGGACCTGCGCCCCGCAAGCGGCCCGATTGAGCGGCAAGGAACAGCCATGCCTTCGCATGTCCTCTATCCCAAGGTCAGCCTGGAACGGGCCAGCGGCAAGATCGCGCGCTGGATGGTCGCCGAAGGCGACAAGGTGCGCCAGGGCCAGATCCTGTTCGAGATCGAGGACGACAAGGCCGCGGTCGAGGTCGAGGCGCCGGCCGATGGCGTGATCGGACAGATGACGGCCGCCGACCATGAGGTCGATGTCGGCGATCCGGTCGCGCTGATCTTCGCGCCGGGCGAGACGCCGGCAGCGAAGCGGCCCGAAGCGCCGACCGCGGCGCCGCGACCTGCGCCGAAGCCGACCGCAGTTCAGCCGGCTGCCCGTGCGCGGCGCGATCCCAATCCGACACCGCTGGCGCGCCGCCTCGCATTGGAGCATGGCATCGATCTCACCGGCATGGCCGGCACCGGTCCGCGCGGCCGGGTGCAGCGGTCCGATGTCCTGGCGCGGATTGGCCGGCCGGCGGCGCCGAGGCTTGCGGCATCGAGCGCCGGCGCGCCGCTCAACGCCGTGTGGCTGCGGCAGGGCGAAGGCGCTCCGCTCGTGCTGCTGCACGGCTTCTCCGCCGATATCAACAACTGGCGCGGCATGCTGGCCGGCGGCTCGATCCGGCACCCGGTGCTGGCCTTGGATCTTCCGGGCCATGGCCGCTCGCCGCGCGAGATCCCGGCGGATTTCGACGGTTTGGCCGCGCAGGTCGAGGCGGCGATCCTCGCGGAGACCGGCGGGCCGGCGGTTCTCGCCGGGCATTCCTTCGGCGCCGCCGTCGCCACGCGGATCGCCGCCCGCGGGGCCGTTGAAGTGCGGGCGCTCGGCCTGTTCGCGCCGGCCGGCCTCGGGCCGGAGATGAATATGGCCTTCGTGGACGGCATGCTGCGCGCCCGCGAGGCCGCCAGCCTGAAGCCCTGGCTGCTGGAGCTGGTCGCCGATCCGGCGGTGATTTCCGAATCCTTCCTGCGGGCAGCCAGCGAAAGCCGGCGCGACGCCGGGTTGATCGAGGCACAGCGTGCCTTCGCCGCGCGTTACTTTCCGGATGGAACGCCGGCTTTCTCGATCCGCAAGGAACTGGCGGCCCTGGAGATCCCCGTCCGTGTCATCTTCGGCAAGGCAGACCGCATCCTGCCCTTCGCGCTCAGCCGCGACCTGCCCGGCAATGTCGCGCTGCATGCGATCGAGCAGTGCGGGCATATGCCCCACCTGGAGCGACCGAAGCTCGCGATGCGCATCCTGGCGGAGCTGGCGCGCAGCGTGTCTTAGGCGGACTTTGGCTGCATGAAATCGAGCGCCCGCTCCAGGATGTCCTCGGCGCCGAGCTTGCCCGACTTCAAATAGAGCGAGACCGGGCCGGCGGGTCCTTCCGCGATGCAGAAGCCGCCGCCGAGCGGTCCGGCCGGCAAGGCGCGCGCACGGGAGAGGCCGAGGGCGGCAACCACGGCGCCCGAGGTCTCGCCGCCCGCGACGACGATCCGCTTCGCGCCTTTTTCGTAGAGTCGCTTGGCGATGGCGGCGAGCACGCCCTCCGCCTTGCGGGCGGCGCCGAGCGGGCCGAAGGCGACCTGGGCGCGTGCCACGCCATCCGGATCCTCCGCCGTGGTGATGGCGAAGGGCCGGCGCCCGAAATGTGGATCGGCCCAGGCCACGGCTTCCGCCACGCGCGCTTCAGCCGGTCGTGCATCCTGCACATCCAGCCTCAACACCGGGGAGCCTTGTTCGAAGCGCGCGAGGTGACCGAGGGCGATCGGCCCGACGCTGCCGACCAGGACGGCAGCGGGACCGTCGACCGGCGATGGGGCCGCGCCCGGCGAACCGCCACCGCCCGCAAGCTGCCGGGCATATTCGAAGACCATGGGATCGCTGCCGACGACGGGCGCGCCGGTCTCGATGGCGAGTTTCACCGCCACCGCCACGTCGTTGTCGTCGGCTGTGTCGGTGAGAACATGCCCGCCATGCTGGGCGCCGGCGTCGGCCAGTGCCTGGCGTGCGGATTCTATGCCGCCCTGCAGCTTGCTGTGCGGCAGCAAGGCGATCGGTCGCTCGGTCTGGTGCGAGAGGAAGCGGATGAGGTTGGGGTCGGTCATCGGCGTCAGCGGGTCGAAGCGCTTGATCGATTCCGAGACCAAGGTGCCGCGGTAGAAGAGATGCCCTTCGAACACCGTCACATTGTAGCGGGGCGCGCCGGCATTCAGCAGCGCCGGCCGGCCGGCGCGCGCCGCGAGGAAGTCGGCGGCGGTGCCGATGTTCCCGGTCTCGGTGGAATCGAAAGAGGCACAGGCCTTGTAGGCGAGCTTGTCATAGCCGGCCGCGGCAAGGGCCTTGGCGGCGTCCTTCAGGATGGCCAGCGCTTCGGCCCGGGGTGCCACCCGCGCGCGGGTCGCGAGCATCACCACCGGCGCGGTCTCGTTCGCCGTCAAGGCGGTGGGCGCGAACAGGATCGGGCAAGGCACGCCCGCGGCCTCGAGTTCGCCCGCGATCAGCATCGCGCCCGTGAAGTCGTCGCCGACGATGCCCAGTCTTTGCGCCATTGCTTCTAGGCCGCCGTCAGTTCGCGGGCGATGATGATCTGCTGGATCTGCGAGGTCCCCTCATAGAGCCGGAACAGGCGGACGTCGCGATAGAAATGCTCGACAGGATAATCCTGCATATAGCCGGCACCGCCATGAATCTGCACCGCGCGGTCGGCGACACGGCCGACCATCTCGGAGCAGAACAGCTTGGCGCTGGCCGCCTCCAGGATGATGCGCTGGCCGGCATCGAAGCGGCGCGCGGCCTCGATCACCATGCAGCGTCCGGCGAAAGTCTCGGTCGCACTGTCGGCCAGCATCGCCTGGACCAGCTGATGCTCGGCGATCGGCTTGCCGAACTGGATTCGATTGCGGGCGAAGCTGACCGATTCGTCGCATAGCCGCTGCGCGGCGCCGACGCAGACCGCGGCGATATGCAGGCGGCCGCGGTTCAGCACCTTCATCGCCGTCTTGAAGCCTTGGCCTTCTTTGCCGCCGATGATCGCCTCGGCCGGGACGCGGCAGTCCTGCAGGATCACGTCGCAGGTGCGCGTGCCGCGCTGCCCCATCTTCTTGTCCACCGGGCCGAGGCTGAGCCCCGGGCTGTCCCTCGGCACCAGGAAGGCGCTGATGCCGCCCGGCCCCGGCCCGCCGGTCCGGGCCATCAAGGTGAAGACATCGGCCACCGGCGCATTGGTGATGTAGCGCTTGGTGCCGTTCAGGACGTAGTGGTCGCCGTCGCGCTCGGCCCGGGTGACGATGGCGCCCGCGTCGGAGCCGCAATCCGGTTCGGTCAGGGCGAAAGAACCGATCACCGCGCCGCGCGCCATCAGCGGCAGCCAGTAATTCTTCTGCGCCGGCGTGCCGTCGACAATGATGCCTTGCGAACCAATCCCGTTATTGGTGCCGATGACGGAGCGGAAAGCCGGCGAGGTGTAGCCGAGCTCGAGCGCGATGGTGACCTCTTCTTCCATGGTGAGGCCAAGGCCGCCATAGGCTTCCGGGATCGACATGCCGAACAGGCCCAGCCCCCGCATCTCCTCGACCAGCGCGGCCGGGATCTGGTTGTCGTTCTCGACCTGGGCTTCGGCGGGAATCAGCCGATCGCGGACGAAGCGACGGACAGTCTCCCGGAGGCTTTCCAGGACGTCTTGATCTCGGATCAAGGGGCTCTCCTCAGCGGCGGTTTCGCGCCAAGATTTCTATTGCGAGGCAAGGCTGGCACGGCTTAATGTGAGCCGCAATAGAAAACGGAATTAAATTCCACAAACAAGAAATGCCGCATCGAAGACGGCATCGCAAGATCGACAGGCGAGGGTTCGGATGGCGCGACAGATGCCGCTTTCTCCGTCAGCTCCCTGGTTCCGGCTGGAGCTGGAGCCGAAGGACTGGCAGTCGGAGGATGCGCGCGACCTGGTGAACTGGTACGGCCAGATGA
>JAYSFH010000218.1:5439-6614 GCA_041913405.1 Dongia sp.
GGCCGGTCTCATCCACGGTCCGGCGCATGCGAGCATCGGCCAGGAAGCGGGCGCGGTCGGCGCGATGTCGGTGCTCGGCGGCCACGACAAGATCAACGGCACGCATCGTGCGCATCATCAGGTTCTGACCAAGCTGGTCGGCGCGGTGCTGCCCGCCGGTTTCGACATTCGCAGCGACGCCTATACGCCCGAGATGGACGAGGCGATCCACCGCTTCATGGGCGAGATCATGGGGCTGACGCCGGGCTATTGCGGCGGACGCGGCGGCTCGATGCATATGCGCTATGCGGATGCCGGCATCGTCGGCACCTCGGCGATCGTCGGTGGAAATCCGCCGCACGCGGTCGGCTATGCGCTCGCTGACAAGATGCTCGGCCGGAAGAATATCTCTGTCACCTTCTTCGGCGACGGTGCGGCCCAGGCCGGCGCCAGCTATGAGGCGATGAACATCGCCGCATCGCAGAGCGTTCCGGTCATCTTCTTCATCGAGAACAATCTCTATGGCGTCGCGACCCGGATCAACGACGTGACGCGCGAGACCCGGCAGACCGCGCGCGGCGCGATGCTCGGCATTCCTTCGATCGAATGCGACGGCATGGACGTGGTCGCGGTGCATCGGGCAATGAAGGAAGCACGGCGGATCATCGAGGCGGAGAGCGGCCCGGTCGTGGTCGAAGCGCTCTGCTACCGCTTCTTCCACCAGAGCGGCAGCCGCGCCGGCAGCGACTTCGGCTATCGGAGCGCCGAGGAAGAGGCGGAATGGCGCGCCCGCGACCCGATCGCGCTGGCGAGAACCCGCCTCACCGGCCTCGGCATCGCCCGCGAGGACGAGCTTGCCCGCATCGACCAGCTCGTCACCGAGCGCGTGGCCGGCGCCGCGGCGCGCCTCACCGAGCCGGTGCCCGGCGGCAACGCGCTTCGCATACCCCAGGCGCTCTGGCCGAAGGCCGCCGATGTCGATCACGGCATCCTCGGCGATCTCTCGGAGCTCGCGGATGCGCGGCTGCTCTCGCACGAGGAGATGCAGCTGGGGCCGACCGAGAAGGTGAAGTTCATCACCGCCGCCTCCGAAGCGATTGCCGCCAACATGGAGCGCGACCCGACCGTCGTCGTCCTGGGCGAGGACGTGCACCAGATGAAGGGCGGGGTCAGCGGCTTCACCAAGGGCGCCTTGG
>JAYSFH010000219.1:0-6596 GCA_041913405.1 Dongia sp.
CGTGATGGGCTCGATGGACCTCGACGAGCTGCTCTCCCAGCGCGACAAGATCAACCACCAGCTCCTGAAGGTGGTCGATGACGCGACCCAGCCCTGGGGCATCAAGGTGACCCGCATCGAGATCAAGGACATCGCGCCGCCGAAGGAGCTGGTGGACAGCATGGCGCGGCAGATGAAGGCCGAGCGCGAGAAGCGCGCCAACATCCTGGAAGCCGAGGGCTTCCGCCAGGCCGCGATCCTGAAGGCGGAAGGCGAGAAGCAGTCGGCGATCCTCCAGGCCGAAGGCCAGCGCGAAGCCGCGTTCCGCGCCGCCGAGGCCCGCGAGCGCGAGGCGGAAGCCGAAGCGAAAGCGACCGCATTCGTGTCGGACGCGATCGCGCGCGGCAACGTGCAGGCGATCAACTACTTCCTCGGCGTGAAGTATGTCGAAGCGTTGCAGGCCTTGTCGACCGCGCCGAACCAGAAGGTGATCCTGATGCCGCTCGAAGCCGCCAACGTGATCGGCGCGATCGGCGGCATCGCCGAGCTGGCCAAGTCGGCCCTTGGACAACAGGCGGACCAGCAGCAGCGGACCAGCAGCGTGCTGAGCCGGCCGCAGAGCTGATAGCGGCCAATAGCGTAGGTGGGGACCATGTCCGGCTTCGATCATCTGCAATTCTGGCACTGGTTCATCCTGGCGGCGGCTTTCGCCGGCATCGAGATGCTGACCCCCGGCTTTTTCTTCATCTGGCTGGGCGGCGCCGCGCTGATCCTGGGGCTGATCACCCTGGTCTTCTCCAGCATGGGCTGGGAAGTGCAGCTGATCCTGTTCGCCGCGCTGTCCGGCCTCTCGGTGCTCGGCTGGTACAAGTTCGGTCGCAAGCTGACCATCGCCACCGACGACGTGAACCTCAACCGGCGCGGCGACTCCCTGGTCGGCCGCACCGGCGCGCTGGTCGAGCCGATCGTCAACGGCCGCGGCCGGGTGAAGATCGACGATTCGGTCTGGAGCGCCGAAGGCGACGACGCCCCCGACGGCGCCAAGGTGCTGGTCACCGGTGTGCGCGGCGCGGTGCTGACGGTGGAGCGGCGGCTGTAGCGCAGCGTTTTTCGGGAGCAACGTCCATGGCCAAAGGCAATTTCTCGCTGGTTGACCCTATATCGGGGACGGGCACGGGGTTTGTACTAGGTGCCATTTGGGCGTTTGCCGCTGACCGCATCTACCATCTGGAATACACGTGGATCATCGGCGGCGCGCTAGCGATAGGCCTCGTATGGAACTACCTCGATCAACGTAGAGCGCGGCGCACTAAGACCGAGGCCCGACTCAATCAGTAACGCGCCCTACGCCCGCGCCAAATGCTGCAGCTTGTCCGGATTGCGCACAATGTGCACTTCGGTGATGCGGTCGCCGTCGAACTCGAAGTGGCTGGCCTGCAGCACCTTGTCGCCGACAAAGACGACGTAGCCCAGCGAGCCGTTGACGATCCGCGGCATGATCTCGGCGCCCTCCGGCTGCTTGTCGCGCACGCCGATGAAGAAGCGGGCGATCTTCTCGGCCCCGAAGATCGGGTTGATGGTCGCCGTCGCCTTGCCGCCGCCGTCGGAATAGAGCGTCGCGTCGGTGCTGAAGAGCGCGGCCAGGCCGGCGACGTCGCCGCTGGCGACCGCGCGCTTGAATCCCGCCATCACCTTCTCCTGCTCGGCGCGTGACGGGATGAAACGCGGCTTGCCGGCCTTGACCCGCGCCTTGGCGCGATGCACCAGCTGGCGGCAGGCGGGCTCGGTCTTGCCGAGGATCCGCGCGATGTCCGCGTAGTCGGTCTCGAAGACTTCATGCAGCAGGAAGGCGGCCCGTTCGTCGGGCGAGAGACGCTCCAGCATCATCAGCATCGCCATGGAGAGGCTCTCGGCCAGCTCCAGCCGATCGACCGGCTCAGTGGCCGGCTCTTCCACCACCGGCTCGGGCAGCCACATCCCGACATAGGTCTCGCGCTGCGCCTTGACCGCACGCAGGCGGTCGATGCAATGCCGGGTCAAGGTGGTGATCAGCCAGGCCTTGGGCTCGCGGATCTCGGAAACCTGCTGCGCCTGGTCCTGGCGGTGCCAGCGGAGATAGGTCTCCTGCACCGCATCTTCCGCCTCGGCCATGGAACCGAGCATGCGGTAGGCGATCGCCTGGAGCTGGCGGCGGTGCGCAAGGATATCAACAGGTTCGGCCATGGCGGCGGCTTTCCAGTGTTTCGTCCTGATACGGACGAATCTGACCCTGCCGTTGTGACAGGGTCAGTAGTTCCATTCGAGATTGATGCCGGCTTTGCCGCTGGAATCGGCGCCGACGTCGGTCTCGACCTTGACGTTCGGGGTGAGCTCGATTTCGACCGTGGCGGCGCTGCTGCCGGGCGTAGCACCCTGCTTGGCGCCGACGAAGACGCCGCGGGAGACATAGCGGCCAGCGCTGAGACTGGGGGCGGACGTGGCACTGCCCTCGCCCGCTTCGATGTCCAGCCGGTCGAGGCCGAGCCCCTTGCGGATCTTGTCCAGCACGCCCGGGCCGCCGCCGCCGACCCCGGTCAGCTGGGCCATCGCTTGGGCCAATTGCACCGCCTCAAAGGGCGAGAGCGCGCCGCTGGCCTTGCCGAACAGCAGCCGCGCCAGGATCTCGTCCGGCGGCAGGGCGGGCGCGGAGCTGAGCGCAATCACCGGGCGCGACGCCGTGCCGGTCACGGTCACCGTGACATCGGCTTCGGGGAGCTTGGTGGTGGCGGCGAAATCCAGCACCGGATCGATGCGCTCGGCGCCGCTGAAGGTGACGATGCCTTTGTTGAAATCGAGCCGCCGGCTCAGGAGATCGAAATCGCCGCGCCGCAGCTTGAGCGCGCCGGTGATGAGCGGCGCGTCGGCAGTGCCGGTGATCTTCAAGGCGCCGCCCATCTCGGCATCCAGGCCGCGGCCGCGCACGAAGACCTGCTCCGGCGCATCGACCGCGAGATCGAGGCCGATCTTCACCGTCTTCGGCGGCGGTGCCTCGGCGGCGGCATCGACCTCGGCCTGCCGCGCCGCCGGCAGGTTGATCTCCTTGACCGGGATCTCCTCGACATCGACCGGCAGCTGGTCCGGAATCTTGATCTCCGCCTTGATGATCCTGACCTTGCCGGTGAGCGCGAGATCTTCGCCGAGCATGCCTTTGGCCTGCAGGTCGCCCGATGTGACGGCGGTGCCGATCGGGGCATCCAGCATCCGCGCCTTGTCCATGTGGATCGCGATCGTGGCCGGCATCGCACCGGCGAAATCGATATCACCCTCGCCGCCCAATGTGCCGCCGCCCGGCGTCCGCGCGCTCAAGGAGACCAGGCGAAGCTTGCTGCCCTGGCCCTCGAGCTGGGCGGTGAGGTTGTTCAGCCGCGTGCCGTAGCGCTGGTTCTCATACTTTCCCTCGGTGATCGCGACCTTGCCGGAGAGTACCGGCTGCCCGACCGCACCACCGGCAGCGAGGTCGACCACCGCGCGACCGACAACGTGATCCGCGCCGCCCGGGATGAAGGCATTGGCAAGACCGAGATCGATCTCACCTTTCGCGGAGGCACTGAGCGCGGTGCCAGGGTTGAAGACCGGAAAGCCCGTCGCGGGATCCGCCGCCATCGGAAGCGCGGCGTTGAAGTCGAGGCCGCTGCCCTTGCCGAGCACCGCCTTGCCGTCGGCCTTCAGCTGACCGGCCGTCCAGTTGCCGTTGAGATCGAGATCGACCAGCTGCGCCGAGGCGCCGGAAACGCCCAATCCCTTTCCGGTGAGGGCCAGCGTTGCCTGCGGCGTGTTCTTAGGCCCATCGAGGCGGAGCGTGCCGTCGAGCGTGCCGAGAAGATGTAGATCGGGCGCCGCCACTTCCGCCAGCGAAGTCGGCAGCTGCTTCAAGGTCAGAGAAATGCGATTGCTGTCGGCCGCGAGATCGGCCTCCAGCGCGACGGTACCGCCGCCGCTGGCGATGACCAGATTGGCAATCCGGGTGGTTCCGTCCCGAAGCGTGACTTCCGCCGGCTGCTGCAGGCTGGCCTTCACTTTGCGGAAGCTGAGGTCGAGCTGGTCGAGGGCGATCCGCGTCTCTTCCGCGGCGGATTGCAGGTTCAACTTGGTGGCGAGCGCGAGATCCTGACCGGTTGCGTCGGCGGTGACGGCGAGATCGCCGAGCCGGCCGGTTGCTTTGACGTCGAGCTGGTCGATCGACTGGCCGCCGGCCTCGATGCCGCCGGCCGCAAGCACGGCGTCGAGCTGCGGATCCTTGCCGAAGACGTCAGCGGCCGAGGCATTGACCTGCATCCTGGCGATCTTCGCGCCCGAAGCCGTCAGTTGGTCTGCGGTCGCATCGAGCGTGACGTTCTGCTTCCCCTTGCTCGCACGCAAGGCGACCGTGCCGTTGGCGCTCCCGCCGAGCTCCGCCCCAATCAGCGGTGCCAGCTCGTCGAGATTGGCGCTGGCGAGCGCCAGGTCGCCGTCGAGCGAAGCGCCGACCACGTCGAGCTGGCCCGTGACGCGGGTCGAACCGAGCCGCATGTCGAGGTTGGAGGCGGAGACTTCGCTGGTGGAGGGATCGAAGCCGGCCTTCCCCCGGAGTGACGCCGCGAGGTTGTTGACCTGCGCTTTCGCGTCAATCGCTGTCTTCGGTCCCGAGACGAGATCGCTGGCATCGATCGCGGCCCGGATGCGCGCGACGGTAAACCCGTCGAAGCTGAGGCTCTCGCTGCCGATCTCCAGCTTGGCCGCCGGGTCGGCGGCGTTGCCGGTGATCGCGGCCGCCAGCGACAGCGCGCCCTTGGCATTCGGCACGATACGGCCTAGATCGGCGAGCGTCCCATCGACCTTGAGGTCGAGCCGCTGATCCGGCGTCATGGTGCCGCCGGTGGTCAGCGCGAGACTTGCGCCGTCCAGCTTCGCTTCCTCGATGGTCAGAAGTCCGGTCGCATCCTGGTGGAGCTTGAGGGCAAGCTTGGGCGCGGTGCCGACCAGGCGATCCGCCTCAACGATCCCGAGCGAGAGTTCAGCAGCGGATGCGTCGAACGCCGCCGTCATTCCCGCCTTCGTCCGATCGAGGGTGAGATCGGCATTCAGTCTGCCGGCGCCTCGCAGTCCGGCAAGTTCCAGGATCGGCGCGAGATCGCCGAGATCGAGCTTGCCCTGCAATTGCGCGCTCTCGACACCCCAGCCGGTTGCGGCGCCGCCGACATCGAGCGCCGCGGCACTGGCGCGAAGCTGAAGATGATCGGCGGTGATCGCCCCGCTCTGGTCGAGGGTTCCGGCGAAGTCGAGCGTGGCGCCGCCGGCCAGCATGGCCTGCAGCTTCGGATCGGGGACGGTGATCGCATTGGCCCCGACCGAGATGGTCGCGGCCTCGGCGCGCAGCTTCTCGGTGTCGAGGTTGGCGGCAAGGCTGATCTGGCCGTCGCCGATGCGATACGCCGCATAGGCAAAGTCGTGGATCCGGCTCTCCATCGTCAGTCTCGGCATCGCAAGCGGCCCTGCGACCTTGATCTCCGCCGTGGCGCCATTCCATGTGAGCTCCGGCGGCAGCAGGCCCGCGAAGGGCGCGGAATCGGCAAGGTTAAGGTCGAGCGACAGGTCGACCGCCCGATCGGCTGCGATCGATCCCTGCGCCAATACCGTGCCCGCGCGCGTCGCGACCGTCAGCCGGTTGATCTGGATCGGCTGGTCGAGTGCCGCGATATGCAACTGTCCGTCCGCGCTCACGCCGCCTTCGATCAGCGGAGCAACCTCGCCCGGCAGCATTGGCGCATTGTGGAGCTGCGCATTGAAAGCAACGGTGCGTTCCTCGGCCGGTCCTTGGCTGGTCGCCATCAGGTCGAGCATCGGCTGGGCATCCGAGCTGGCCCGGCCCTTGGCCTGCCAATTGGTGAGTGGCCCGCTCCCGGAAAGCGACAGTTCGAATTTCGGCTTGCCCGGCAGGCCGATCAGCTTGGTGATAAGGCCACCCTGCGGCTCCTCGGCCTTGACGTCAACCGCAAGCACATCGGACGCGGGTCGGTAGTCGAGCGCCAGCCCGATGCGGTCGAGATCGCGGTCGATCCGGTTGAGGGCGAGCTCGGCTTGCAGCCCGTTCGCGGGATCCCCGAGGCGCGCGCTCGCTTGGATCGCGAAGACTGCCGTTTCACCCAGGAACTCAGGACCCAGCTCTAGCCGCTCGACGGCGAGGCGCCGGAGGTCGATCTTCACCGGCAGGCGCGGCAGTTCGAACCTGGTCGGCTCATTGCTGGCGAGCGCCGGCGGCGAGATCGGCGAACGCAGCACGGCGATGCGGTCGGCGGTGAGATTCTCGACCGAGACCCGGCGCGCCAGCAACGCCGACGGCGACCAGGCGAGTGAAAGACGATCGGCTTCCAGCCATACACCGCTCTCGTCCGAGAGCTTGGCGCCGATCAAGGTCATGTCGAAAGGCACGAGGCCTTCCAGCGCCTCGGCTTGAAGCCGCGTCGGAGGATCTGAGAGCTGGTCTTCGACGAAGGCAAGGATCTGGCGCTTGCCAAAGCCGGTCTGCATGACGCCGAAGCCGATCAGCAGCAGCGCGACCAGGGTACCGAAAATGCCAAGCAGGATCTTCAGGGCGCGGC
>JAYSFH010000220.1:0-5309 GCA_041913405.1 Dongia sp.
CGGCGGCTACAAGCAGTCGGGCAACGGCCGCGAATACGCCGACTGGGGCATCCACGACTTCCTCGAAGTGAAAGCCGTCATCGGCTACGAACCGGCCAAGGCGGCGGAGTAAGCGCCGCCTAGCGGCCGAGATAGTCCCTGACTTCGGGCCGATCCGATGCGAGAACTTCGCGGGTCGGCCCGATCATCACCACCTTCCCATCCGCGATGAAGGCGGTGCGGTTCGCGATCCGCGCCGCTTCGTTCGGGTCATGCGTGACCAGCAGCACGGTCAGCCCCTGCGCCTTGCGCAAGGTGTCGGTGAGTTCCAGCATCTCCACCCTGAGCGCCGGGCCTAAGGCCGCGAAAGGTTCGTCCAGCAGCAGCAGCGGACGGTGCCGGATCAGGCTGCGCGCCAGCGCCACGCGCTGGCGCTCGCCGCCGGAAAGTTGGCCCGGCAGCCGCGCCTCGAAGCCGTCGAGCCCCACCTGGCGCAAGGCCCAGGCGACCTGCTCCTGGTCCGCCGCGTCGAGCTTGAGTCCCGGGTTGCGGCCGAGCCCGACATTCTGCGCGACGGTCAGATGCGGGAACAGGTTGAAGTCCTGGAACAAGGTGGTCACCGGCCGCTCGGCCGGCGGCAGCTGCGTGATGTCGACGCCGCCGACCCGGATGGTGCCGCCGCGCGGTTGCTCGAAACCGCCGATCAGCGACAGCAGGGTCGACTTGCCGGCGCCCGAGGGCCCGACGATGCCAACGCACTCCCCCGCCTCGACCGCGAGGTCGAAACGCATCATCAGGTCTTCATAAGTAAAGGCGAGGCCTTCGATCTCAAGAAACGCCACGTCTGCCTCCCACGCCCCGTTCGATGATCGCGAAGCTCGCGAGGCAGAGTGCCAGCAGGACGAGCGCCGTGCCGGCAGCGGAGTCCATCCGATAGGCCGAGATCTGGTTGTAGAGCAGAAGCGTGAGATTGGTGAGGTTCTGGTTGCCGAACAGCGCGATCGCGGCGAGATCGCCCATCGCCGCCGCGGTGGTGAGCCCGAGCGCGAGGCCTGCCGCCTTGCGCAGCATCGGCCAGTCCACCACGCGGAAGCGGTTCCAGCCGGCGATCCCGAGGCCGGCGCAGAGCCGGTCGTATTGCGCATGGTTGCGCGCAACCGCCGGCCGCAACACACCGACGGCGAAAGGCAGCATCAGCAGCGCGTTCATCGCGATCACGCCGGCCGGCGCGATGGCATAGAGATCGACCCGGCCGGCCAGTGCCAGGGTGAGGCCCGCGCCGATCGCCATCGGCGAGGCGATGACGCCCGCCAGGCCCGCGACCCCGATAAGGATCACGGCGGGCGTCGAAGCGCGCAGGCGATCCGAAGCGACGGCGATCGGATAGCCGAGCGCGGTTGCGATGATTCCGGCCGGAAGCCCGAGCGCCAGGGTGACCGCGCACGCACTGATGAGGGCCGACAGATTCTGCTGCGCGAGCAGCAGGCCGCGCAAACCGTCGAACACCAGCGCCGCGACCGGCAGGGCGACGAAGCCCATCGCCAGCGCGATCACCGCGAAGTCACGGAGCCGCGCGCCGATGCTCATGCCGTCGAAACGGGCGCCGACCAGGCGCGTGCCGCGCCCGAAATCCAGCCGCCTGCCCATGGCCCAGGCAATCGCCACCATGACCAGGCAAGCGAGCGTCTGCAGCAGCGCCAGCGCGCCGCCGCGCGGCAGATCGACATCCGCGCGCAGTGCCTGATAGATCGCGACCTCCAGCGTGGTCGCGCGCGGCCCCCCGCCCAGCGTCAGCACCACCGCGAAGCTGAGGAAGCAGAGGATGAAGATGAAGGCCGCTGCTGCCGGCACGTATTGCCGGAGCAGCGGCAGCTCGATCAGCCGAAACACCTGGCCCGAGGACATGCCGAGCTGCGCCGTCAACCGCCAGGTCTCCGCCGGCACCGTGCTCCAGGCCGGCAGCAGAAGCCGGATCGCCAGCGGCAGGTTGAAGAAGACATGCGCGATCAGGATGCCGGTCAGGCCGTAGATCGATGGCCGCCAGCCGGTAAGCTCGGCGATGGCGCCCGACCGACCGTAGATCGCGACGATGCCGAAGATCGCCGCGACCGACGGCATCACCATCGGCAGCGCGCAGAATTGCAGGATCAAGCCGCGGCCGGGAAAATCGCTCTGCCGGGCCAGCGCGCGGGTCGCCGGGATCGCGGCGGCCAAAGCCAGCAACGCCGACAGCGTCGCCTGCAGAACGGTAAAGCCCAGGACACGGCGCAGATAGACGTCGCCGACAATATCCTTGAGATCCGTCGCCGTTGCGCCCCAAAGCAGCGCGGCATAGTCGGCCAGGATCGCCGCGGCGATCAGGGCGGCGAGGATGAGGCCGAGGCGCGGGAGAGTCATGGCGAGCGTCTACTGCCCCACCGCCTCCAGCCATTCCTGGATCCAGGCGGCGCGGTGCTTTGCCACTTCGTCGGCCGGCAGCAGCAATGCCTTCTGCGGCTGGGGCGCCGCGGTGGCGAATTGCGGCGGCGTCGCGCCGTCGATCACCGGCAGCATCCAGTTGGTGGTCGGGATCACCGATTGGAAATCCTTCGAGACCAGGAATTGCAGGAACTGCCTGGCGAGGTCGGGATGCTTCGAGGTCTTCAGCATGCCGGCGACCTCGATCTGCATGTAATTGCCTTCCGGGAAGACCAGCGCCTTGTAGCGGTCGGTCTGCTCAGACATCACGTGATAGGCCTCGGACGTCGTGTAGGAGAGCACCAGCGGCGCCTCGCCCTTGGTGAAGAGGCCATAGGCCTCGTCCCAGCTCTTGGAGACGGTGAGGATCTTCGGCGCGAGCCCTTTCCACGCATCCGTCGCCTTGTCGCCATAGACCGACTTCAGCCAGAGCATGAGCCCGAGGCCCGGCGTGCTGGTGCGCGGGTCCTCCAGCAGGAGCTTGGGCTCCGCGCCATCTGCGGCCAGATCGGCAAGGCTCTGCGGTGGATCCTTCAGCTGCTGCGTATCCCACATGAAAGCGAAGTAGCCGTAGTCGTAAGGCACGAAGTTGGGATCGTCCCAGGCGACCGGCAGTTTCACCGCGCCTGCGTCGATGCCGTGCGGGGCGATCAATCCAGTCGCCGCCGCCTCGGCGGTCAGGCTGGTGTCGATGCCGAGCACGATGTCGGCGGGCGTCTTCTCGCCCTCGAGCTTCAGCTTGGCGAGCAGGCCGGCGCCGTCGCCGACCCCGACCCATTCGATCTTGCAGCCGCATTGCTGCTCGAAGATCGGCGTGATCTTCGGGCCCGGCCCCCATTCCGCGACGAAGGAGCTGTAGGTGTAGACCGTGAGCTTGGGCATATCCGCCGCGGCGGATGCAATGCCGGCGAAAGACGCGAAAGCGATGAGTGCGAGACGAGCCGAGAGACGCATGGCGAAAACCTCCTCTGCCGACAGCGGGCACAGGAAGCAGCGAATGTGGGATTCGGATCGCTGACTCATGTCCCTCCGCCGGTGCTAACCGGATCAGGTTCATCGGGTTGAGGCGATCCGTCGCATCTCTCAGCCCCCTATCAGGGGCACCCCGTTGAGTGGCGCCATCCTTCGGTCGAAGCCGGGACAATGTCAAGCGGGTAGCGGAACCCAGCCATGCAGCCGGCCGGGTTTAACTTTCCGTTATGACCCTTTAGAAGATCATCCGAGCGAAAACCCGAGAGAGACCATGCCCCGTATCGTCGACCTGATTCGCCACGGCCAGTCCACCTTCAACGCCCATTACGAGGCGACCGGCCAGGATCCCCTGCATTACGACGCCCGGCTGACGACGCTGGGCGAGCAGCAGGTGATGGCGGCGCGCGATCGTTACCGGGACCGCGACTACGACATCGTGCTGGCGTCGCCGCTGACCCGCGCGATCCAGACCGCGCACGGCATCTTCGGCGACCGCGAGATCCGGATCGAAATCTGCGCGGTGCACCGCGAATGGCAGATCAGCAGCTGCGACATCGGCCGCGAAGTCGCGGCGCTCAGCGCCGATTTCCCGCATCTCGATTTCAGCGCGCTCGACGATCGCTGGTGGCGGCACGACCTCCCCGCCTGTTCGCTCGGCTTCCCGCAGGAGACCGAGACGCACCTCCAGGAGCGCGTCCGCGACTTCACCGCGCTGATCGCCGCGCGTCCGGAACAGCGCATCGCCGTGGTCGGCCATGGCGACTTCTTCCGCCGCCTGATCGGCCGCCATCTCGCGAACTGCGAGCGCGCGGAATGGGACCTGGACGCCGCGCGGGAATTGCTGCGCGCCTAGCCCAGCACCGCGAGGTGCCGCTGCAGCGTCGCATGGTCCAGCATCCGATCCAGATCGCCTAGATACCGCTCCAGCATCGCGTCCAGACCGGGTGCAACATTGCCGCCGGCGATCTCCGCATAGGTCCAACTCCCCGCCACCAGATGCAGGGCGGCGCGCATCAGCCAGCGCCGGCTTTCGCCCGGCATCGGGCCATAGGCATCCGCGAAGGCCGCGTGATCGATCCGGCCGCCCATGACGATCGCGGCGATATCCCAGGCCGGATCGCACATCGCCGAGAATTCCCAGTCGATCAGCAGCAATGTGCCGTCGGCACGCAGCAGGAAGTTCGCCGGGTTGGGATCGATATGACTCGGCACCAGCGCCACCGGATGCGCCTCCAGCGCGACCCGGATCGGCTCGGCGCGAACCCGCAGGTGCCGCAGCCGATCGTCGGCGGCGAGGCCGAGGTAGGTGTCGATGATCGGAAAGGCCCGCATCTCGCCCTGGAACGCCCGGCCCGAGCGATGCAGGCGGGCAAGCAGCGCACCGATCTCGCGCGCGATCTCCGGCGCCGCGAAATCCTCCGGCTCCAGCGCCCTGGCATCGGCGAGGAACGGCTGCAGCGTGACTCCGGTCTCCGCATCGGCGTAGAGCAGCGCCGGCGCGATGCCGAGATCGGCGGCGATCGCGGCATTGTGGAACTCCTGGGCCCGCGAGAGGTAGCGCTGCGAGGAAGCGCCCGGCGCGCGCAGGACGAAATCCCGCTCACCTTCGGTCAACCGCCAGCTCCGGTTGGTCAGGCCGGCCAGCGGTCGGACAGACCAGACGGCGGCCGGCCGTGCCGCCAGCAAGGGCACTGAAGCCAATAGGTTTTGCAGGATCGGGTCCATCGCCATGGAAGCGTCGTAACCGTGTTTAAGATTTTCTTAAACCCCCAATGGCAGGTTCAAACCCAATCCCTCCGCCCGGATAGGAATGATGGCCGGTAACGAACTGCCCCGCATCGTGCGACTGCTGGTGATTTCCGAATCGCAAGCCGTGTTCGCGGCCATCGACCGGCTGTGCG
>JAYSFH010000220.1:5319-5680 GCA_041913405.1 Dongia sp.
CTTTGGCGAAGACCGCTATGTCGTGCGCCGCGCCGCGACTTCGTCCGAAGCCCTCGGGGGCGACGCCGCCTTCGACGTGATCCTCTTGGACCTGCAGCCGCTCCTGGGCGGCGGCATGAGCAAAGCGGAGGGCATCGTCGCCAGCGTCTCCTCGCGCGGTCCGCTGATCGCGCTGACCGGCACCCTCGACCGCCCCACCGAGCAGTCGCTGAAACGTGCCGGCGCCGCCGACTGCCTGTTCGACGACGAGATGAACGCGCGCGCCTTGCGCCGCGCCATCCGCACCGTCATCGCCACCGGTTCGGCCGGCCAGAAGCGCGGGCTGCCGCGCCTGTTCGATCCCGCGACCGGATTGGCCAGC
>JAYSFH010000220.1:5690-6589 GCA_041913405.1 Dongia sp.
TTCCTGTTCTGGGAAATCCTCGGTCTCGCCGCCCGTCGTGCGAAACGCAACAAGGACTTCTTCGCCCTGCTCCTGCTCGAGGTTGCCGACCTGCCGCAGGAAGCCGGCGACGCGATCGGCGACATCGTGATGCAGGTTGCGGCCGAGCGGGTCTCGCATGTGCTCCGGGCCAGCGACACCGTCTCGCGGTTCGAGCATCACCAGCTCGCGATCCTGGTGGAATCGATGCCGCGGGTCGAAGACATCCAGATCGTCGCCGAGAAGATCGTCCAGGAGCTGACCAAGCCCTTCCCGCTCGGCGATCTCGAGCACAAGTTCCCGGTCAATCTCGGGATCTCGCTGTTCCCGACCAGCGCCGACAATGCCGACATGCTGATCGGCAAGGCCTTCGAGGCGCTTGCTGGAGCGAAGGGACGCGGCAAAGGCCAGTTCGTCTTCGCCTGAACCGGCAATTCTTGCCGCACATTCGCTGAACGAGCCCTCGGAAACTTCAGCGATTTCAGATCATTAACACCGATCACCCACGGCACGAGAGTTGCATCTCATCCCCGCAAGCCTGCAGACGGGGAGTATGTCGATGCTGTCTATGTTCGGTCGCGGCGAAGAGCCGAAGCCCATGAAGCCGGGAACGGCGCCGGTTCTCGCCGCCCGGCCCGCCAATGCCAACGGCCCCGCCCCCGCTGCACCGACTCTGCGGGCACAAGTCCCGTCCGCGAAGGCCCGCCTGGAGAACCCGCCGACCGTCGGCCAGTACCTGGTGCACCTTGCCTCCGACATCCGCAGCTTCACCCGCGCCGAGATCAGCGGCACGGTGGTCGGCGCGACCCCGGCCGAGGTCCAGCGCCTCGCCCGCCTCGCCGCCAAGCTGAAAGGCCGCTATTTCGCCCAGGCCCTCGACC
>JAYSFH010000221.1:0-2491 GCA_041913405.1 Dongia sp.
CGCGTCTTCATGCTGCTGAAGAGCGGCGACCACAGCTTCGCCTTGCGCTCGTCGACCACGGCCCAGGGCAGCAGGCCGGCATTCACCATCTCCATGATGTCTTCGTCCTCGAGCTCCTCGTCGAGCTTCATCAAGCCGATCGGCGCGATGCCGAGCGAGGCCAGATTCCTGTTCTGGGCCTCGAGGTGCTCCCAGTAGCTGCTGGATTGCCGCACGAAGATTTCCTGCCCGCCGAGGTCGGCGAGCGCCCTGACCTCGGGCGCGCCCGGACCGGTCACCAGGATCTCGCGGGCGCCCGTCGCCAGCGGATGGCCGAAATCGACGACCTCCGACCGCCGGTCGGTGATGGTCAGGTTGCCGGCCGCGATATCGCCCAGCCCCTCGGCGAGGCCGCTGAACAGCTTGTCGCGCGCCACCGGCACGAAGACGATCGAGACCTTGATCTTCTTCGACTTGATCCGCTTGTTCAGCCAGAGGCCGAACTCGGTCGCGGTGTCATAGGTGATGCCGTATTGCTTTCCCTTGTCGATGAAGTAGAAGGTCTTGCTGAAGGGAACCAGAATGCGGATGCGCTTCCTGTCCTGCATCCCGTCGAGATCGCCGGTCCAGACGTCGTTCGACGGCAGCAGGCTCTCCGCAACATAGGTGTCGATCGTGGCGGCGGTGCCGTGCAGCGCCTCGTCGGCGCCCTCCTGCGCCAAGGCCGGCGATGCGAGCAGGAGGGCCGCGAGCAGTGCTCCTGACAACCAGTGCCGGGTCATGCGGGGTTCAGAACTCGAACACCGAGCCGATGGCGATGTTGAAGGCGCTGTACTTGTCCTCTTCGTTCGGCACGCCGTCGCCGGAATCCTTGTACCAGGTGTAGCCGATCTCGGCGTCGAGGTTGACCCCCGGGGCCATCGCATAGTCCAGCGTGGCGATGACTCGGTCGAGGTTGCGGCTGCCGCCGGGGTTGGGGGTCAGGCTGAAGGCGTCGGTGCCCTTGTAGTGGCCGTGGCTGCCCTGGATGCCGAAAACGAAGGGATCCATCGCATAGGAAGCGCCGCCGCCGACCACATAGGCGTCGTTGTCGTCGCCGCCTTCGTCGAAATACTCCATGACGCCGCCCACGGCGAAGCTGCCGAAGGTCAAGTTGAGGCCGGTCTGGTACTCGTTGGTCTTCCCGTCGTTGCCGCCGTCGGTGTAGTTGAACTTGGTCTGCCAGGATCCGCCGCCGCCCCAGTCGAGGCCCCAATTCTCGCCGGCGTAGGAGTAGGTCCCGTAGGCGCTGAAGGTGTGGTGGGCGGTGCCGTCGGGATTGCTCGGCGTGCCCGCGCCGTTGACGCCGGCCTGGGTGTAGTCCTCGGCGTTGTTGCTCGGCGTGTAGCTGACCCAGAGCTGGAAGCCGCTGAAGTTCGGCGTGCCGTAGACGATGCCCTGGTTGTTGTTCTCGGCATCGACGCAGGCGGCATTGGAGCCGATCGGGTCGTTCGAGCCCCAGGAGTTCGGCGAGAAGGCCGAGAAGTTTCCGGTGGCGCCCGGCGGCAGCAGGCAATAGTTGGCGATCGCCTTGTCCTGGGAGCCGATGATCACCTTGCCGAAATCGCCCTGCCAGTAGACGAAGGCCATGTCGATCTGGTCGTCCGCCTGCTCGGCCTCGAGCTCGATATGCGCGCCGACCGTCAGCCCGTTGTCGAGCGTGGTCTCGCCCTTGAAGTGGACCTCGGCATTGTGGTTGAAGGCATCGACGTTGCGGTGATTGCCGAAATGGCCCTCTTTCTTCTTATCGAAGACCCCCTGGTAGGTCATCTTGAAGAAGCCGCCGACCTCGAGCTTGATGCCGTCCGAGGCCTCGGCGACGCCCGCGCCGGCGGTTATCCCGGCCAGCGCGGTTCCACACAGCAGCGCGCGTTTCATCACCCTACCCCCTGAAGACGCAACTCCAGCCGTTTCAACGATAAAACCGGCGGGTCGGGCCGCAATTGGACCATGGTCCAAGCCCGCTCGCACCGCGTTGCCAAGGCGACGGCAGCAGTTCAAAGTCTGGTCCCGCCGAAAATAGTTAATCAGGCTGAGTCTGGGGGCTGAGCCAATGCTGGATTTGCCGGACTACAAATCGAAGACCTTCATGCTGATCGACGACGAGACCTTCATGCTCGGCTTGGTCGATCGGATCCTCAAGCAATGCGGCGCCGGCAAGGTGCTCCGCGCCACCAACGGCGCGGCAGCGCTGGCGATGTTCAACGGCAGCATCGGCCGGGTCGATTGCGTGATCGTCGATCTGAACATGAAACCAATGAACGGGCTCGAGTTTCTGAAGGCGGTCCGCACTGGCGTCGGCAAATTCATCCCGCGCGACCAGCGGGTGGTGATGCTGACCGGCCACGGCGACATGGACGCGGTGACCGCTGCGGGCGAGCTCGATATCAACGGCTACATCCTGAAGCCGGTCTCGACCGAGAAGCTGATCTCCACCCTTGAGCGGGTGATGAACCAGATGCGGGTGCTCAAG
>JAYSFH010000221.1:2501-6573 GCA_041913405.1 Dongia sp.
CGACGAGTATCGCAAGGTCGAGCTGCCCGACGTCGCCGCCCTGGCCTCCGGCTCAGACAGCTGAAGCGGCGCGTGCGGTCCAGTCGGCGACCCAGCCCGCGAAGGCCGCAGCCGGCATCGGCTTGGCGATGAAATAGCCCTGCGCCACGTCGCAGCCCAGGCGCCGCAGCAGATCCCAGTCTTCCTTGAGCTCCACCCCCTCGGCGACGCTTTTCTGTCCCAGGGTCCGCGCCAGCCCGATCGAGGCCTCGAGGATCGCTGCCTTGGCCGGGTTCCTCGCGGCGCCATGGACGAACTGGCGATCGACCTTGAGCTCGCCGAAAGGCAGGGCTTCCAGGCGCTGCAACGAGGATTGCCCGGTGCCGAAGTCGTCCACCGACAGCCGGAAGCCTTTCATCCTGAGGCGGGTGACGATCTCCAGGTAGATCAGCTCCTCGCGCGCGACACCGGTCTCGGTAATCTCGAACACGATCGACTCGGCCGGGACGCCGTAGCGCGCCGCCGAGGCGGCAAAGCGATCCGGCAGGGTCACGTCCGACAGCATCGCGGGCGAGAGGTTGATCCCGAGATGCGGATGCAATCCAAGGCCGTGCCATTCCTGCACTTGCGTCAGGCCGATCTCCACCAGCGCTTCGGTCAGCGGCCCGATCAGCGGCCCGGATTCGGCCATGGCGATGAAGCGGTCCGGAAACAAGAGTCCGTGGCGCGGATGCTGCCAGCGCACCAGCGCCTCGGCGCCGGAGACCTGACCCGACGCGATATCGACCTTGGGCTGGTAGTGGAAGACCAGTTCGCGCGCCTCGATTCCGCGGGCGAGATCGGTCTCGGAGATCTCGACCCCCCGCCGCTGCGCCCGCGGCACCCGCTCCTCCGCCATGCGGTCGAGCACGGCGACCAGTGCCTCCTTGCTGACGGGCTTGGCGAGCGCACCCAGCACTTCCAGGAAATAGGCCCGGCCTAGGGCTTCGGCCGCGCGCAGCAACCCGGATTCGGCGCCGGAGAGGAAGGCCAGCGGGGGGCAGCCCTTGCGCGCCGCCAGATGACGCACGAACTCGACCCCGTCCATGTCCGGCATGTTGAGATCCGAGAGGATGAGATCGACCTGGGCGCCCGCCCGGTCAAGGGCCGCCAGCGCCTCGGCGCCGTTGCCGCTCTCCTGGATGTTCGGACAGCCGAGCTGCTTCAGCAGCATGCCGGTCAGCTGGCGGATGAACGGCTCGTCGTCCACCAGCAGGACCTGGTACTGGGCGAGATCGACGTTCGGCACCGCGGAACTCCCTGCCGCATTGGAAGTGCCCGAGGTTATGGGAGTCACGGGGCGCGGTCGACACGGCCTAAAGGGAAACTGCCGGGCCTTCCAGGAACATGCAAAAATCCGGCTTCCGGGGGAGAAGCCCAGCGCATGAACGCGATCAGCCGCAAATGGCAAAGACTGTCGTTCCGCCTGCCGGCGCTGATCGCGATCTTTGCCGCGGCGGCCGGCCTGGTCTCGGCCGGCATTTCCTACGGCGTGGCGCATCAGAGCTATATCGCGCTCGCCAAGGAGCGGATGGAGCTGGTCCGCAATGAGCGGGCGCGCGCCGTGCTCGGTCTCATCGAACGATATCGCGTCGGCCTCAGCGCGATGGCCGCGGAACCCGGCATCTCCGCGCGCATCGACACCTTCTCGCGCGCCCTCAGTCGATTGAGCCCCGATCAGCGGAAGAACCTGATCGATCTCTACACCTCCGCCAATCCCTTCCCAGAGGATTCCCGTGCCGCGATGGCCAACGGCGGCGACGGAACGGACTACACGACTCTGCATAAGGTGGCCCATGAGCGGTTCCTGCGCCTGTTGCAGATCCAGGATCTCGACGACCTGCTGCTGGTCGATCCCGACGGCAATGTCGTCTATTCCGTGAAGAAGGAAGCGGATTTCGGCACCAACCTGCTCAGCGGTCCCTATCGCGGCACCAATGCCGCCAAGGCCTTCCGCGCCGCCCTCGCCGCGCGGCCGCCATGGGAGCAGGCCTTCGCGGACATGGAGCCCTACGGCCCCTCGAAGCGGCCCGCCGTCTTCATGGCCCAAGCGGTGCATGACGAGACCGGGCAGGTCGCCGGGGTGATCCTGATCCAGCTTGACAATGCCATGCTCCGCGAAGTCGCCAACCATGTGCAGGATCTCGGCGAGACCGGCGAGGTCTATCTCGTCGGGCCGGATTCCACCCGTCGCAGCCAGACCCGTTTCGAAACCGGCGACCTGATGACCGAGAAGGTGACGTCGGAAGCGGCGACACGCTCCGTCACCGGAATCACCAAGAGCACCGTGACCCAGAGCTACGCGGGCCACGATGTCATCACCGCCTACGCACCGATCGACGTGATGGGCGTTCGCTGGGGCATCATCTCCAACATCGACGCCGATGAAGCGCTGGCGCCTCTCAACACCATCGTGCTCGCGACCGGCGCCGGCGTCGCGCTGTCGACGCTGGCGATCGCCTTCCTCGGCTATGCCGGCGCAAGGCGCATCAGCCGGCCGCTCGACCAGTCGCTTCGCGTCATGGGCAAGCTCAGCCGCGGCGAGCTCGATGTCGAGATCGAGGACAGCGGCGGCGTCATCGAGGCCCGGGAGATCGCGACCACCTTGCGTGCCTTCCGCTCGAGCCTGGTCGAGACCCGCCGACTGGTCAACGAAGTGACCGAAGGCCAGGAACAGCTTACCAACCTGCTCGACAGCAGCCCGACCGGCGTCATCGTGCTCTCCGGCGAGAACAAGGTGCTGTTCATCAACGATCCCGGCGCCCTCATCCTCGGCCGGCGCAAGTCCGAGTTCGTCGGCGAGGCTTTCTCCTTCACCGATATCGCGGTCGACCAGGCCGACATTCGCGGCGCGATTCATGCGGCGCGCCGCGACGGCGTGGTGCGCGACGTGCTGATTTGGGTGCGGACGCCGGAGGAACTCGCGCTCAACATCTCGGCGCGGCGCACCCAGTTCAAGCGCGAAGAAGCTTACCTGGTCTGGTTCAGCGACGTCACCGAAGCGCAGCGCCTGCGGGTCGAACTCGAGAACGCGTTTGCCGAAGCCAAGGATGCGCGCATCCGGACCGACGCGATCCTCGCCGGAACCCCCGATCCGATCCTGATCGTGCGCGGCGACAGCACCATCGAGTATGTGAATCAGCAGGTCCACAAGGTGCTCGGCTACACCTCCGAGGAGCTGGTCGGGCAGCGCATCGAACGCCTGGTGCCCGAGCGGTTCCGCTCCGGCCATCCCGTCCATGTGCAGGGCTTCTTCGTGGAAGGGCGATTGCGGCAGATGGGGGCGGGCCGCGAGCTCTTCGCCCTTGCCAAGGACGGCCGCGAGATCCCGGTCGAGATCGCGCTGAGCCCGATCCGCACCGGGGGCAAGCCGATCGTGGTCGCCTTGATGCGCGACATCACCGCGCAGAAGCTGGCCGAACAGGAAGTGCGCGCCGCCCGGGACGCCGCGGAAGCGGCGACCAAGGCGAAGAGCGAGTTCCTGGCCTCGATGAGCCACGAGATCCGCACGCCGATGAACGGCGTCACCGGCATGGCCGAGCTCCTGGCGCAGACCCGGCTCGACGAAGACCAGCAGCACATGGTGCGCACGATCCGCGAATCCGGGAATGCGCTGATCACGGTCATCAACGACATCCTGGACTTCTCCAAGATCGAGGCCGGCAAGCTCAGCCTGGAACAGGTGACCATGTCGCCGGGCGACGCGGTCGAGGGCGTGGCGGCGACGCTCACGCCGAACGCGACCAAGAAAGGCATCCGCATCCACGTCTTCGTCGATCCGCGGCTGCCGAGCCATGTGCGCGGCGACCCGACGCGGCTGCGGCAGGTGTTGTTCAATCTCGGCGGCAACGCGGTGAAGTTCTCCAACGGCAAGGACGTGGAGATGCGCGCCGAGCCGCTGGAGCGCAAGGAGGACGGCAAGGTCTGGATCCGCTTCCGCGTGATCGACCACGGCATCGGCATCTCCAAGGAGAACCAGGCGAAGCTGTTCGAAGCCTTCACCCAGGCCGAATCCTCGACCACCCGGCGCTACGGGGGGACCGGACTTGGCCTG
>JAYSFH010000222.1:0-6568 GCA_041913405.1 Dongia sp.
CGCCCTGCTGGCGCGGTACCCGCGCGTCCTGACCGGCGGCCAGCGCCAGCGCGTCGCGATCGGCCGCGCCATGCTGCGCGACCCCCAAGTCTTCCTGTTCGACGAACCGCTCTCCAACCTGGACGCGGCGCTTCGGGTCCACACCCGGCTGCAGATCGCCAGGGTGCACCAGGACCCCGGCCGCAGCATGATCGACGTGTGCCATGACCAGGTCGAGGCCATGACGCTCGCCGACAAGATCGTGCTCTTGAACACCGGCGAGCGGATCGCGCGCGAGGGCAGCCTCGCCCAGGTCGGCACGCCGCTGCAGCTCTACCACCATCCAAAGACGCTGTTCGTCGCCGGCTTCATCGGTGCGCCGCGGATGAACTTCATTCCGGCGCGCGTGGTCGAGGTCTTCTTCGACCGCCTGGTGGCGGAAACGCCCTCCGCCCTGCGCGTCGCCGCTGCGGTTTGCGCCGACGGGGTCAAGATCGGCGATCCCGTGACCCTCGGCATCCGGCCCGAGCATGTGCGCTTCGGCGATTCGCCTGCCCGCCGGGTGCTCAACGTCGAACGCTTCGGCGACTCAGCCCTGCTCTATCTGGAAAGCGCCGAGACGAAGGAGCCGCTCGTCATGCGCACCGACGGCGCCACGCGGCTGAAGCGCGGCGACACGGTCTCGCTCGCCTGGCCCGAGCAGCATGTGCATGTGTTCGATTCAGAAGAACGCGCGCTGACGCGCTCGGTCGACCCGCTCGCGGAATAGCCTCAGCCGCCCTGCATTTTCGGCAGCAGGATGACTTCGCTGTCGGGGTTCAAGGGGGTGAGCCAGCCGTCTCGGAAGATGATGCCGTCGACCGAGACCGAGACGCCGCGCTTCAGCTGGGGCTGCAGGCCCGGATAGGTCTCGCCTAGCCGGGCCAGCAGGTCCTTCACGTTCGTGGCCTCGATCTCGAGGTTGGATTCGCCGCCCGTATGGGGTTTCAGCGAGCTCCAGACGATGACCTTGGCCACTGTTACTCCATGATGCGGCGGATTACTCCGCCGCCTTCTTCATCGCCGACTGCTTCTCCAAAGCCGCGAGCAGCTTCGGCGGAGAGATCGGCGTTTCGCACATCCGCACCCCGACCGCGGCCGAGACCGAGTTGGCGACGGCGGCCAGCGGCGGGACGATCGAGGTCTCGCCGACGCCGCGCACGCCATACGGATGGCCGGGGTTCGGGATTTCGAGGATCACGGTGTCAATCATCGGCAGGTCCGAGCAGACCGGGATGCGGTAGTCGAGGAAGCCCGCATTCTGCAGACGCCCGTCCTTGCCGTAGATGTACTCCTCGTTCAAGGCCCAGCCGATGCCCTGCACGGCACCGCCCTGGAACTGGCCTTCGACGTAGGAAGGATGCACCGCCTTGCCCGCGTCCTGCAGCACGGTGTAGCGCAGGATCTTGGTGAAGCCGGTCTCCGGATCGACCTCGCTGTCGCAGATATGCGTGGCGAAGCTGACGCCCGCACCATCGGCGCTGTACTCGTGGTGGCCGGCGATCGGACCACCCGTGGACGGCGCCTGGGCCGCGATCTCCCTGAGGGACATCGGCGGATGGTTGCCGGCATTGGCGCCGGCGGGCTTCGCATGCCCGTTCTCCCAGGTGACCGCGTCCTCCGGGATGCCCCAGATCTGCGCCGCGCGGGCGCAGAGCTTCTTGATCGCGTCGCGCGCGGCCAGGATGCAGGCCATGCCGGTCGCGAAGGTGGTGCGGCTGCCGTCGGTCACGTCGTTGTAGCCGAGCGTGCCGGTGTCAGCGACCACCGCGCGCACCTTGTCATAGGGGATGCCGAGCTCTTCCGCGGTCATCAGGCACATCGACGCACGCGAGCCGCCGATATCCGGCGAACCCACGGTGACGCCCACGGTCCCATCGACACCGATGTTCATGGTGACGCAGGACTGGCCGCCGAAGTTGAACCAGAAGCCGCAGGCCATGCCGCGTCCCTGGTTCTTGCCGAGCGGCGCCTTGAAATGCGGATGCTCGCGGGCCTTCTGCAAGGTCGCCAGCAATCCGATCGGGCCATAGGTCGGGCCGTAGGAGGAATGGGTGCCCTCGCGCGCCGCATTCTTGATGCGGAAGTCGATGGGCTCCATCTTCAGCTTGTGCGCCAGCTCCTCGATCACGCTCTCGACCGCGAAGTTGGCCATCGGCGCACCGGGTGCCCGATACGCTGCCTGCTTCGGCCGGTTGCAGACCACGTCGAAGCCGACCGCGCGGACATTCTCGAGATCGTATTGCGCGAAAGCGGTCATCGCGCCGAACTCGACCGGCGAGCCGGCGAAGGCGCCGCCCTGGTAGCGCAGGGTGGCATCGCCGGCGACGACATACGACAGACCGACCACCCAGCCGCTGAAGTCCTTGGTCACGCCGATCTTCACGTCGATCGACGAGCTCGAGGTCGGGCCGGTCGCCTTGAACACCTCGTCACGGCTCATCACGACCTTGACCGGCCGGTTCGCCTTGCGCGAGAGCGCGAGGGCGATCGGCTCGATGAACACCGTGGTCTTGCCGCCGAAGCCGCCGCCGATCTCGGATGCGGTGACGCGCAGCTTGGAGAAGTCCATGCCGAGCAGGCGCGCGCAGGTGTCGCGGACCATGAAGTGGCCCTGGGTGCAGACCCAGAGCTCGCCCTGGCCGTCGGGACCGACATTGGCCAGGCAGGCATGGGGCTCGATATAGCCCTGGTGGGTCGCCTCGGTCTTGAAGGTCCGCTCGAGGATGATGTCGGCCTTCTTGAAGCCGGCCTCGACATCGCCATGGCCGAACTCGTAGCGGCGCACGATGTTGGAGGGCTTCTTCGGCTTCGGATCCATACCGTCGGTGATCATCTTCGGATAGAGCAGCGGCGCATTGGGCTTCATCGCCTCATCGACGTCGGTGACGTGCGGCAGCACCTCGTAGTCGACCTTGATGAGCTTCATCGCCGCCTTGGCGATCGAGGCGCTGGTCGCGGCGACCGCGGCGACTGCGTGTCCTTCGTACAACGCCTTCTCGCGCGCCATCACATTGACGAGGACGTCATAGAGCATCGCGTCGCCGTCGGTCTTGTCCGGCAGGTCGGCGGCGGTGACGACGGCTTTGACACCGGCGAGCTTCATCGCCTTGGAAGCGTCGATGCTCTTGATCTTCGCATGGGCATGGGGCGAGCGCAGGATGCGCCCGACCAGCATGCCCGGAGCGACGGCATCGGCGCCGAACTTGGCGCGGCCGGTAACCTTGTCGACGCCGTCGGGGCGGTTCGGCCGCGTGCCGACGACTTTGTACTTGCGGGTCTGGGATTCAGCGTGGTCGAGCGGCATGTTCAGGCCCTCCGCATTTCAGCGGCCGTATCCATGACGGCGCGCACGATCTTGTCGTAGCCCGTGCAGCGGCAGAGATTGCCGGCCAGGGCGAAACGGACTTCGGTCTCGGTCGGTTTCGGGTTGTGGTCGAGCAGCGATTTGGCGGCGACCAGGAAGCCCGGCGTGCAGATGCCGCACTGGAGTGCTGCATGCTCGATGAACTTCTTCTGCAGGGGATGCAGCTTGTCGCCCTGGGCCATGCCTTCGATCGTATCGATCTTGTGGCCATCGGCCTCGGCACCGAGCACCAGGCAGGAGCAGGTCAGGCGGCCGTCGATGGTGACGCTGCAAGCGCCGCAATCGCCGGTGCTGCAACCTTCCTTGGCACCGGTCAGGCCCAAGCGGTTGCGCAGCACGTCGAGCAGGGTTTCATCCGGCTCGCAGACGTAGTCGACGGGATCGCCGTTGATCGTAGTGGAGACTTTGACGGCAGACATTCTTACTTCCCTCCCGCGCGTTGCTGCGCGATCTTGGCCGCGCGCTTCGCGAGCACACCGGCCACCTTGATGCGATAGTCCTTGGTGCCGCGCTTGTCGTCGATCGGCTTGCAGGCAGCCGAGCAAGCGGCCGCGAGCGCATCCAATGCCTTGGCGTCGAGCTTGGTGCCGATGATCGCCTTGGCGGCTTCCTTCACCAGCAGCACGGTCGGCGCGACTGCGCCCAAGGAGACGCGGGCATCCTTCACCACGCCCTTGGTGTCCAACGTGAGACTGACGCCGACTCCGACCACCGCGATGTCCATCTCGGTGCGCGGGATGAAGCGGAGATAGGCGTCGCCCGACTTCGCCGGACGCTTGGGCAGCAGGATCGCCTCGATGATCTCGCCCTTCTTCAGCGAGGTCTTGCCGGGTCCGACCGGGACCTGCTCGACCGGGATCGTGCGCTTGCCCTTGGGGCCGGCGATCGCGACCTTCGCGCCCGCAGCCACGAGAGCGGGAACGCTGTCGGCGGCCGGCGAGGCGTTGCAAAGATTGCCGGTCATGGTGGCGCGACCCTGGACCTGCTTCGAGCCGATCAGGTTTGCGGCCTCGACCACGCCGGGCCAGGCCTTCTTCAAGGCGGCGTTCTCGCCCAATTCGGCGCCGGTCACCGCCGCGCCGATCTTGAAGCCGGTCGCGGTCTTCGCGATGGTCCGGGTGCTGGCGATGCGCTTGATATCGACGATCAGGTCCGGCTCGATGAAGCCGGTGCGGAGGCGGACCAAGAGGTCGGTGCCGCCGGCCAGCACGTAGGCCGAGCCCTTTTCCTTGGCAAGCAGCTGCGACGCGGCCTGCAATGTTGTCGGACGCTCATATCTCATTTTTTCATTCCCACTCCCTTGGAACGGCCCCGATCTAAACCTTCCCGGACCTGAAGCACAAGAGCCCAACCTATTGTGGCTCCATGAAACTGCGCCCCATTCGCAATGGGTCGGCCCAAGCCCGGACCCGAGCCTGTGGACAAGTCACGGCAACCGAGGCTTCCTTAGCCGGTTGATTGCCATTCGGAACGCGCAAAACCCAGCCCATGGCTCAGAAAAAGCTCACAAAATACCGGGAGATGCGGGACTTCGCGCAGACCCCAGAACCATCGGGCTCGCCCAGCGGCTCCGAGGGCTTGGTCGCTAAATCCAACCGGCTGCGCTACGTGATCCAGAAGCACGCCGCGACCCGGCTGCATTATGACTTCCGGCTGGAGCTGGATGGCGTCTTCAAGTCCTGGGCGGTGACTCGCGGCCCCTCCAACGACCCCGCCGACAAGCGGCTCGCGGTTGAGACGGAGGACCATCCGCTGGAATACGGCGATTTCGAGGGGATCATCCCCAAGGGCCAGTATGGCGGCGGCACGGTCCAGCTCTGGGACCGCGGCTATTGGGAGCCGGAAGGCGACAAGTCGCCCGAGGCGATGCTGAAGAAGGGCGATTTCAAGTTCACCCTGGACGGCGAGCGGCTCAAGGGCTCCTGGGTGCTGGTCCGGATGAAGTTCGACCGGACCGGCGGCAAGCGCACCAACTGGCTCTTGATCAAGCACCGCGACAAATACGCCAAGGAAGGCGGCGCCGAGACGCTGCTGGCTGAGGACAAGTCGATCGCCTCCGGCCGCAACCTGGCGCAGATCGCCGCCGGCAAGGGCAAGGCGCCCAAGCCCTTCATGCTGAAGCAGACCCGCGCGCTCAAGATCACCGCCGACGCGGTCTGGGACAGCTCGCATAAGGAAGAAGAGAAGGCGCTGCGGAAGAAGATCGCACGGAAGAAGGCCGCGATGCCGGACTTCGTGGCGCCGCAGCTGGCGCAGGTGATCGACCATCCGCCGGGGGGCGATGGCTGGATCCATGAGCTGAAGCTCGACGGCTACCGCATGCAGCTCCGGGTCGAGGACGGCGAGGCCGCCTTGCGCACCCGCAAAGGCCTCGACTGGACCGAAAAATTCCCGGAGATCGCCCAGGCCGCCGCGAAGTCCTTGAGCGACGGCATCTATGACGGCGAAATCTGTGCGCTCGAAGAGAGCGGGGCCACGAACTTCTCCGCCCTGCAGGCCGCCCTATCCGACGGCAAGACCGATCGCTTGATCTTCTTTGCCTTCGACGCCTTGTTCCTGGGCGGCGACGACCTGCGCCAGGAAAGCCAGCTCGATCGCAAGGGGCGGCTGAAGCGGGCGCTGGCGGCCCTGAAGGGCGCTGCGGCCGCCTGCATCAAATATGTCGATCACGTCGAGGGCAGTGGCAAGGCGGTCTGGGATCAGGTGATCAAGCTGGGCCTCGAGGGCATCATCTCGAAACGCGCCCTATCGCGGCGGCCGTGGCCATGGCTGGGAGAAGTCGAAAGCCCGGCCGGGGCATGAGGTGGTGATCGGCGCCTGGTGGGGCGACCAGACCCACCTCCGCTCGCTGCTGGTCGGCGTGCGCAAGGGCGGCAAGCTGGTCTATGTCGGCAAGGTCGGCACCGGCTACAGCGCCGCCAAGGTAAAGCGCGTGCTGCCGAAGCTCCGGCCCCTGAAAACCGACAAGAGCCCGTTCACCGGGGCCAATGCGCCCAAATACGCCAGCGGGATCAACTGGGTGAAGCCGGAGCTGGTGGCCGAGATCGAGTTCGCCAACTGGACCGCCGACGGCATGGTCCGCCAGGCCGCCTTCAAGGACCTGCGAACGGACAAGCCGGCCGCCGAGGTGAAGGCCGAAAAACCCGCGGACCCTGTGGAGGTTGTTGTCGAAATGCCCCAGCC
>JAYSFH010000223.1:0-6556 GCA_041913405.1 Dongia sp.
AAGATCGGCGCCACCTCGATCCTGGTCGCCGACGGCATCCTGACCATCCCCTATCTCCTGAAATCGATCCGGATCTGCGAGCCCAGGACGGTGGCGCCCGTGGCCGTGGGCGCCGTGCTGATGATCCCGGTCGGCGCCTATCTCCTCGACACGGTCGATCCGACGCCGATTCGCTGGGCGCTGGTGCCGTTGATCGCGGGATTGCTGGCGGTCACGCTTTCCGGCTGGCGTTATCACGGCATCCCAAAGATCAGCGTATCGCTGGCGACGGGCGGGCTATCCGGCTTTCTGTCCGGCCTCATCCAGCTCTCTGGCCCGCCGGTCATCGTGCTCTGGATGTCCGGCCCGTTTCCACCGCAGACCATACGCGCCAACATCTTCGTCTACTTCGCGGTCACCAGCGTGGTCGCGGTGATCACCTACGCCTTCCGCGGCGTGTTCAGCCGGGAGCTGATCCCGGTCCTGGTGCCGATGATCCCCTGCTACGCGGTCGGATTGATGCTCGGCAGCCGCTTCTTCAGCAAGGTCGATCCCAGACTCTTCCGCCGCGTCGCGGTGGTGCTGATCGGTTGCGCCGTCGTCGTCAGTATGCCGATCTTCGACCAGTATCTGCGCTAGCTGCTGCCGGTCTTGTAGGGCGGCTTCGGGATCGCGAGATGCGCCTCGCGCAGGGCCTCCGACCAGCGATGGCGGAGATCGGAGAAATAGTGATCCTCGGCGTCGATCCGGTAGTTCAGCTCCGGCTTCAAAGTGTCGCGGCGCAGCACCATGACGTCGATCGGCAGACCGACGCCGAGATTGGAGCGCATGGTCGAATCCATGGAGATCAAACCGATCTTCAGCGCGTCATAGAGCTCGGTTTCATGGGTGACCGCACGGTCGAGCACCGGCTTGCCGTATTTATGCTCGCCGATCTGCAGATAGGGGGTGTCGGCGGTCGCCTCGATGAAATTGCCGGCGGCATAGATCATGAACAGGCGCAGGCGCCGGCCTTTGATCTGCCCGCCCAGCAGCAGCGCGATGTCGAACGTGGCGTTGTGCTGCTCCATGCTCGGTCCGTCGACGCGATAGACCTCGCGCACCGCCTGCCCGACCATCTGCGCCGCATGGAACATGCTGGTCGCCTTGGCCAACGTCTCGGTCTCGCCGGTCTCCGGGTTGGCGAAGCCCTCGCTCAGCAGGCCAAGCACCGCCTGGGAGATCGAGAGGTTGCCGGAGGTCGAGATCGCCAGCATCCGGTCCGGCCCTTCGAACAGGTGCAGCTTCCGGAAGCAGGCGATGTTGTCGATGCCGGCATTGGTGCGGGTATCGGAGATGAGGACCAGGCCTTCCTTGACCAGGAGGCCGACGCAGTAGGTCATAGCCGGATCGACTCTAGCCTTGTTGCTGTTGCTGGGCAGTTTGGTCGACCGTGACCGCGACCGCCAGCTTTTCGTCGGAGCCGCCGACCTGCGCGCCCCGGACCGGCGCCGCCCCCAGGTAATCAAGGCCGATCGCGATCCGGACGTAGGAATCGGTCGGCGAGATCCCATTGGCCGGGTCGAAGCCGACCCAGCCCAAATCGCCGATATGCGCCTCGGCCCAGGCATGCCCCGCCTCCTGCGGCGTCGCCAGGTCGGAGCGGAACAGATGGCCGGCGACATAGCGGCAGGGAATCCCGATCGTCCGCGCGGCGGCGATAAAGACATGGCTGAGGTCCTGGCAGACCCCGCGGCCGGCCTGGAAGGCCTCGATGGCGGAGGTCCCGGAATCCGTCGCCCCCACTTCGAAGGTCATGTGGTCGTGGAGATCGACCAGCAGCTTGTGCAGCCGGTCGAGCGGACCGTTCTTGGCCTTCCCGGCAGCCGTGCGGGCGAAATCGACGATCGCCGCGTCGGGCTTGGTGAGCGCGGTCTCGCGCAGGTAGAGCGCCGGCGGGAAATGCTCGGTGGCGCCGCGCACGATGCCGGCGGTGTCCTGGGTCTCGACCTCGCCGTCGACCGAGAGGCTGAAGTTGGAGAACTCGCCGGAAGCAGAGAGCACGTGGATGATGTTGCCGAAGGCATCCTCGCGCTGCCGCAATACGCCGCCATGGTCGAGATCGATCCGCCAGCGCCGCACATACTGGCCCTCATGGTCGCGCGGCGTCAGGCGCAGGATCTGGATCACCGACTGCGCCGGGCGATCGTAGGTGTAGGCGGTTTCGTGATGGATGCGGATGCGCATGGTTAGACCAGGTATTGGGAACTGATCGCGGAGCCGACCCTGTTGTTGTCCCCGATGAAGTTGGTGATGAACTCGTGGAGCCCGCTCTGGAACACCTGCTCGATCTTGGTGGCGCCGAGCTGGCGGTTGATGGCACGCGCGGTGCGCTGCGCGGGACCGGCGCGGTTATGGGCGCCGGCGATCTCGTCGAGGTTGGCGACGATGTTCGAATAGCAGGCGGCGAGCGAGCGCGGCATCTGCTGATTCAGAATGAGAAGGTCGGCGATCAGCCAGGGCTTGAGGCTCTCGCGATAGACCCAGTGATAGGAGGTGAGCGCCGAGACCGCCCTCAGGATCGCCGCCCATTGCGAGTAGTCGATACCGCCGCCGACCGTCGTGTCGTCGGGGAGGAGGATGTGATACTTGACGTCGAGGATGCGGGCGGTGTTGTCGGCGCGCTCGATGAAGATACCGAGCCGGGAAAACCAATAGGCGTCGTTCCGCAGCATGGTGCGGTAGCCGGAGCCGTCCACCAGCAGCGAGATCTGCTTCACCCAGGCGAGGAACTTCGGCAGGGCGCTGGGCGTCAGCGCGGCGGGCTTCAGGCTTTGCAGCTCCAGCCAGGCGCCGTTGATTGCGTCCCACATCTCGCTGGTCAAGGCGGTGCGGACCGCGCGGGCATTGGTGCGGGCGATCTCGAAGCATTTGACGATCGAGGTCGGGTTGTGGGGCGAATTGATCAGGAATTGCGCCACCGTCTCGCCGGTCGCAATCTCGTGATGCTGGTGGAAGATCGGACCGCAGCCGGCGGTCGCGACGGCACTCTCCCACTCGTTGTTCTCGCCGGCATAGGCGGTCGGCAGCGACGACAGGCGCGCCGCCGCCTCGATGGTGCGGGCGAGATAATCGGCGCGCTCGACGTAACGGGAGAGCCAGAACAGGCTGTCGGCGGTCCGGCTCAGCACTCGATCACCCAGGTATCCTTCAACCCGCCGCCCTGGCTGGAATTGACCACCAGCGAGCCGTCTCGCATGGCGACCCGCGTCAAGCCGCCCGGCACGATCCGCACGCCGTCGGCCCGGCTGAGCACGAAGGGGCGCAGGTCGACATGGCGCGGAGCAACCCCGCTCTCGACGAAGGTCGGGCAGGTCGAGAGCGCGAGCGTCGGCTGGGCGATATAGCCCTCCGGGTTGGCCTTCAGCCGCGCGCGGAAGGTCTCGATCTCGGACGCGCTGGCATGCGGGCCGACCAGCATGCCGTAGCCGCCGGAACCGTGGGTCTCCTTCACCACCAGCTCGCCCAGGTGGTCGAGCACGTATTGGAGATGCTCGGCCTCGCGGCAGCGCCAGGTCGGCACGTTCTTCAGGATCGGCTCCTCGCCGAGGAAGAAGCGGATGAGGTCGGGGATGTAGGAGTAGATCACCTTGTCGTCGGCCGCCCCGGTGCCGATAGCATTGGCCAGGGTCACGTTGCCGGCCGCATAGGCCGCGAACAGGCCGGGCACGCCGAGCGCGCTGTCAGGGCGGAAGGTCAGCGGATCGATGAACTCGTCGTCGATCCGGCGGTAGATGACGTCGACCCGCTTCGGCCCTTCGGTCGTCCGCATGTAGACGACCTCGTCCTTCACCTGGAGGTCCCTGCCCTCGACCAGCTCGACGCCCATCTTGTCGGCGAGGAAGGAGTGCTCGTAATAGGCAGAGTTGTACTGGCCAGGGGTGAGCAATGCCACGGTCGGATCGGACGCGGAATTGCGGGGCGCCACCGAGCGCAAGGAGGACAGCAGCTCGTTGGCGTAGTTCTCGATCGGCGCCACGCGGTGCTGGCCGAACAGCTCCGGCATCAGGCGGATCGAGATCTCGCGACCTTCCAGCATGTAGGAGACGCCGGAGGGCGTGCGGGCATTGTCCTCCAGAACATAGAAATCCTCGGCATCGACCCGCACCACGTCGATGCCGCCGATATGCACATAGACGCCGTGCGGCACCTCGATGCCCGCCATCTCAGGGCGATAGGCCGGGTTCTGCCAGACGAGATCCGGCGGCACGATGCCGGCCTTGATCGCGTTCTGCGCGCCGTAGACGTCGGCGAGGTAGAGGTTGAGGGTCTTCACCCGCTGCTCCAGCCCGCGGGCGAGACGCTCCCATTCGGCGCGGGAAAGCACGCGCGGCACGATGTCATAAGGGATGATGCGCTCTTCACCCTGGGCGTCGCCGTAGACAGCGAAAGTGATGCCGCCGCGGCGGAAGAAGAGCTCGGCCTCGAGCCGGCGCTGCTGGAGCTGTTCCCGTGGCACGGCGTCCAGCCAGGCCGCGATCTTCTCGTAGGGGGCGCGGACCTTGCCCTCGCCTTCCGTCATCTCGTCAAAGGCCACGCGCGCTTCCCCTCCGCACTCGTCCTTTGGGCAACTTAGCATGCTCCATGCCGGAATAAATCTGTGGCAATATCAGTTGGTTAGCCGGAGTTCCCTGCAGCCAGGCTGCCGCATTTTTGGGCATTGTGCACCGGATTCCCGCGCCCCGCCACCGCGCAACAATCTTGCGTCCCGGTCGGAAGGTATTTGGGACCCGGGTATCGCTGCGCCGCGCCGCGCACGATCAAGGCGAACTACACCCGCGCCGGCGAGCGGATCTATCTGAAACGCCGCGGCGGCGTGTTCGTCGCGGTCGGCCAAGACATGGTGGAGCCGCCGAGGACGAAGACGCGGGCGAAGCGCGCGGCTTCAAAGAGTAATCCCCATCGCCATCCAAGGAGGATCGCGTGACGGCTGCCACAGGACGTGCCCGTCAGACGTGCCCCTGGCCCAGGCCCGGCACGCGAACCAACATCAGCTCGGCGCCGAAGGACTCGTCGGTGATCATGAGAAACAGATCATCCCTGAGATGGGTGATGCCTTCGAAGCGGCCGCGAATGGGATCGCCCGCGGTTGGGTAATTGATCGGCTTGCATCGCGTCTCGCCGCCGCAGGAACCAAGGTCGAGCCGGCGGATGCGCACTTCCTTGCCGCCCAACCCGATCTTGCCCCAGATGTCCTGGTCGTTCTCGGTCTCCAGGATCAGCAGCGACCCATCGGGCAACACCTGCAGGGCCTTGGTCGAACTGCCCTTCTTCTGCTCTGCCTTATAGGTCCATTGCCGCCCATCCGCGGCATAGAGGGTATGATGCTTGCGCCGGCTTGACTTCAGAGGAGTCTGCGGCCCGAAGATGAAGGTTCCGTCGGGCAGCATGGCGATTGATTCAAGGCGCTGATTGACCTCGCGGTAGGCGTTGCGGTCCAGCAAAGGCGCCGGCAGCGGTATTGGCGCGATCAACACCCCTTCGTCGGTGAAGCGTGCGGCGGCCGGCCCGTCCTCGAAGACGACGGCGAGCTCCGTGTCTCCCTTCTTGCCGTTGGCGCTGTTGATGGCGACCAGGTCCTCGGTGTCGTGGAGTTGCTCCTGCCCCACGGTGAGGGCGAGCGGGCCGTAAAACACCGGGTCGACCGAAGCGATCTTCTCGTCGCGAACCTCGACCTTGAAGTGGATGATATGCCCGAGGTCGGAAACCGCATAAAGCAGCTGCTCATCCTGGTCCCAGGCGAGGCCGGACATCTCGCTCATCCGAAAGCCCCAGGGAATCCGGACGCTGTCCAACACCGTCACGGGCGAGACCCCAGGCGTTGCAATCTTGCTGCTGTCGGCGGAGACGGTGGATGCGAGGGAAATCGACAAGGCGAGTCCCAAAGCGGTTATCAGATGACGTTCGATCAAGATGTCTCCCTTACGAGATCACGCCGAGCTTGCGCAGCACCGGCCTGAAGGTGTTGTGCTGAAGGCCTTCGTGCAGGGAGGCCATGCCGGCGCAGTATTTCGAGCAGTGCTTGACCGGATGCTGGTGCAATCCGCGCAGGATACGGTCTGCCAAGCCATTGCCATTCGCCGATTTGGTTTCGAGTATGAACAGCCCCGGCGCGATTTCCTTGCTGTAGCCGTCGGTGCGAAAGCGCAAGCCGTTGTCGATGG
This sequence comes from Dongia sp., assembly GCA_041913405.1. Lineage (GTDB taxonomy): Bacteria > Pseudomonadota > Alphaproteobacteria > Dongiales > Dongiaceae > Dongia. The sequence goes on from JAYSFH010000223.1 coordinate 6,183, forward strand.
TCAGCCGCTCCGAACCGCCGCGTGCCACCAGGTTCATGCGCCGGTAGCGCGTATCGAGCATCCGGTCCAGGCGGTGCGGAAACTCCCGGTCGTACATCTCGCGATAGGCCCGCTCGACATGCGCATGAGCCGCCTCGTCCAGGATGCCGAATGCCGCGGTGTCGTAGGGCATGCGGCGCTTTACGGTGATCCCGCGCTTATCCTTGAGCTTGATTTCGACAAAGCACTCCGCGCTGTCGAGGTAGCGCCGCATCCGCACCTTGGCCCGCTTGCGCCGGCCCCGGTGATGATCGAAGTAGCTTTGCCAACCAGGCCCGTCGAAGTAGCAGGTTTCATAGGCGAACGCGCGCAGGCCGCCGATTTCGAGCATGTCG
>JAYSFH010000224.1:0-6525 GCA_041913405.1 Dongia sp.
TTTTTCGCCCATACAGTGGCGCCGGCCTTCGTCGCGGTGTTGGTGCCGGCGACGGTGCTGGCGGTGCTGGCCTGGGCCAGCCCCTGGCTCGCCTTGGCGCTGCTGCCGTTCCTGATCGCGGTGGGCTTGAGCCCCTTCCTCATGCGCAAGCGCGTCGATCACCTGGGCTCGCGCGCGCGCGAAGCGGCGGGAGAACTCGGCGCCTTCGCGATCGACTCTTTGCAGGGCATGGGCGAGATCGTCGCCTTCCAGCAGGAAGCGCGCCGCGGTGCGACGCTGGATCAACTGTCGGATCGGCATATCGCGCTCCGCAAGCCGTTCTTCCGCGAGCTCACCTTGCAGCAGGCCTTGCTTGAGATATTCACCGGCTTGGGCGGTCTTGCGATTGTAGTCGTGGGTGGCGTACTGGCGGTTGATGGCGTCGTCGATGCGGCGATCCTGCCGCTGCTGACCATTCTGGCGATGGCCGCCTTCCTGCCGGTCTCGGAGATCGCGCAGGTCGGGCGCCAGCTCGCCGATACCTTGGGTGCCACGCGGCGCATCTATGCGCTTTACAATGAGCCGGTGCCGGTGACCGACGGGCCGGGCGTCGCGCTGCCGCAAGGACCGGTGTCGCTCGCCTTGCAGGACGTGACCTTCCTGTATCCGGGCCAGGCGCGGTCGGCGCTGCAGGGCGTGGGCTTCGCCATCCCCGCGGCCCAGACCGTGGCGCTGGTCGGGCCGTCGGGCGCGGGCAAGACCACGGCGGCGCAGCTGCTGATGCGCTTCTGGGATTCCGATCAAGGTCGCGTCACCATGAACGGCATCGATCTCCGGCAATACAAGCTCGACGACCTCAGGCGGCAGATCGCCCTGGTCTCGCAGGACACCTATCTCTTCAACGACACGCTCAGGAGCAACATCCTGATCGCGCGCCCCGAAGCGCGCGAAGACGCGCTCCGTGCCGCGATCGACCACGCGGCGCTCGGCGATCTGGTGGAAGCGTTGCCGGACGGGCTGGACGCCATGGTCGGCGAGCGCGGCACCAGCCTTTCCGGCGGCCAGCGCCAGCGCGTGGCGATCGCGCGCGCCTTCCTGAAGGACGCGCCGGTGCTGATCCTCGACGAAGCGACCTCGCATCTCGACGCGGTCAACGAGCAGCTGGTGCGCCGCGCACTCGACCGCCTGCAGGCCGACCGCACCACCATCGTCATCGCGCACCGGCTCTCGACCGTACGCGACGCCGACCTCATCGTGGTGCTGGACGGCGGGCGGCTGGTCGAGACCGGCACGCATGAGGCGCTGCTCTCGAAGGGCGGGCTCTATGCCCGGCTGGTCTCGCGCCAGCTCAGCGCCGGCATCGCCGCACAGTGATCAGCCGGCCTTGAGCGCCATCAGCCCCTGGCGCAGGGCGAGCCGCACCAGCTCGATATCGGAATTGACGCCGAGCTTGCTCTTGATCAGCGAGTGCAGGTTGGCGACCGTCTTCGGGCTCAGGTTGAGCAGCTGGGCGATCTCGTCGGTCGAGCGTTCGGCAAGCAGCAATGTCAGGATCTCGAACTCCCGCGCCGAAAGGACGTCTGCGGCATTGGCTTCTTCGGCCAGGCGGTTCAGGGCCAGTTCGTGATCGATGTCGGGACTGAGCGCGATGTGGCCGGCGAGCACTTCGGCGACGGCGCGCAGCAGCGCTTCTGGCGGACTCATTTTGGTGACGTAGCCGCGGGCCCCGGCGCGGATCGCCTGCAGGGCGAAGGCCGGATTCTGGTGCATGGTGAAGACCAGGATCCGCGCGTCGCGATCCCATTCCCGAATATGGCGGATCCCTTCGATGCCGCTGACGCCGGGCATGGTGAGATCCATGATGACGAGGTCGGGTTGCGTGGCCTTGAACAGCTTATAGGCTTCGGCGCCGTCGCCGGCCTCGGCCACGACGCGCAAGCCCGGCTGCTTCTGCAGCACGGCGCGATAGCCTTCGCGAACCACGGCGTGGTCCTCGACCAGCAGGATGGTGCGGTCGCCCCCGATCATGCCGCGCGCTCCGCAACGTCCGCGATCGGGATGGTGGCGCGGAGGACGGTGCCGGCGGCCGTGGAGCCGATGCTCAGGCTTCCGCCCAGGATCGCCACCCGCTCGCGCATGCCGAGCAGTCCCATGCCCGGCCGAGCCCCGGCCACGTCATGAGCCGGTCCGTCGTTCTCGACGCTGAGCTCGACTTCGCCGCCGCGCAACGCCACGCGCAGCGTGACCAGACTGGCGTCAGCGTGCTTGGCGGCATTGGTGATCGCTTCCTGCGCGATGCGATAGAGATCGACGCCGATCGCCACCGGCAAGTGGTCGAGCGGCCCTTCGAGCGCGACCTCGAAGCGCGGCCGGCCGCGGCTGCGGCCGTTCCAGCCGGAGACCAGGCCTTCGAGGCTGGCGGTCAGCCCCAGCTCCTCGACGTCGGGCGGGCGCAGCCGGAACAGCGTCCCGCGCAGGCTCTCCATCATGGTGGTGGAGATGCGGCCGATGCTGTCGCATTCGGCGATCTGCCCGGCGGAAGCGGCGAGGGCGCGGATCGCGGTCAGGTTCTGGCCGAACTCGTCGTGCAGCTCGCGCGCAAGACGCTTGCGCTCCTCGTCCTGGACCGAGATCAGCCGATGGGTGAGCGCGTTGCGCTCGGCCACGGTCCGCTCCAGATCCTCGGCGAGACGGTTGAACACGGTGCGCACGGCGGAAAGTTCGGCCAGATCGAATGGCGGCAGGCGGGCGGAAAGATCGTTGGCGGCGATCCGTTCCAGGCCGGCGCGGATGAGGCGCGTCGGCCGCAACGCGCGCGCCAGAGCCGCATAGACCAGCGCGCAGAGCAGCAGCAGGGTCGCCAGCATCACGGCGAGGAACGGCCAGAGGCCGTGCCAGACCTGGGCGACGATCGCCGCGTCGTCGAGCCAGGCGACGGTCTCGCCGATGATCTTCTGGTGCGACTGGACCGGCTTGCTCACCTCCCAGGCCGGGCCGAACAGGGTCCGGTAGAGTGCCGCGAACGGCGCCGGGATTTCCGCCGGGCCGGCCTCGGTGCCGCCGCAGATCCGCGTCATGAGATCGCCGCCGATCGGTCGATAGCCGATGCAGAGTCCGGGCTCCATCACCACCGCCGCCGTGTCTTGCAGGTCCGGAAAGGGAGTCGTCTGGAGCTGGTTCCAGTCCAGCTTGCTCTGCTGGAGCTGCAGCGAGCTGGCGGCGAGCTGGGCGGCACGGTCGATCCGCGCACGGGCCGAGCGGTCGGCGTCGATCAGCAGATAGGCCGCGCCAGCGGCAAAGCAGAGCGCGGCGATGGCGGCGATCCGCAGCGTCAGGCGGACCTTGAGATCGCTTCTCGGCATCATGCCCATCTCCGAATGGCGTCCGGCTATTCAATGGCAAGGCCCCGGGCGGGGGAAGCACCCTTCGCGGCGGGGGCTCGGGAAATTTGCCCGGCATCGCGCGTGATCGCCTCGCTGCGGGGCGTATGCCGATGGATTAGCTTGGCCGCTGCGAAAGCGCGCTCATCATTTGGGAGGAGAGGGGATGGTCGTGCTGTGGAGGGGCGCCCTGAAGGACCGGCTGCCGAGAGACCCCGGCTAGCCGCCGTATTTCGCGGCCAGGCCGTCGGCCAACGCCTGGTAGCCCTGCTGCTTCAGTAGCAGCACCTGTTCCTGGTCCGAGGCGGCGCGGTTGTGGTCGTTGCTGAAGCTCAGGTCCTCGAACGGCGCCGGGACATAGGTCTCCCACTGGCCCGTGCGTACGTCGATGATCGCGGCGACCAGGCGGATGCGCATGCGCTGCATCTCGTCGGGAATGTTGCCGCCGATGAACGGCACCCAGGACACCGCCTTGGTGGCGATGTCCTCGCGGCCGGATTCCAGCACGCCCCAATAGACGATCACGGTCTCGAACCCGCCGCGCGCCGCCACCAGGCGGAAGCGCTGCGAGTAGGGCACCGGCGGCTCCGCATTTTCCTTGGCCGCCGCGGGATCCTGCCAGGGTACGCCGGTGAAGGCGGAGACGCTGTAGTGCTTCTGCATCGCCGCCATCATCTCGGCATCGGCGAAAGGTGCGCCGGATTGCACCAGCATCACGTTCGCACCGGGCTTGAGGGCGATCGGCTGCTTCATGGCCAGCGCGCGTGCGATCTCCGCATCGGAAACTCCGCTGCGAACATCGCCGCCGAGCACGTCATAGGCCGAGAGTTCGCCCTGGTAATAGAAGGCGTCGGCAGAGCGCGCGTTGTAGCCGTAGGCCGGCTCCGGCTGGTAGCCGGAGTTCGAGATCGACCGAGACTCGCAGGCGCCCAAGGCGGCAAGCGCCGCACTCAGCAGAATTGCCCGAACGGAGTTGCGCATATTCCCCTCACCCGTGAGACCCGCCCGCCGCGGATCGAGGCCGCCATGAGGCGCGAGATTTGCGGCCGGATCGCGGCAGTCGCGGGGCGGAGCGGGGGAATAAGTGCGGCGCAGGCCGGGCTATGCTTTCTTGCCGCGGATCTCGGCGGCCGCGCGCCGCAGGATCTCGGCGATCCGCTTATGCTCTTCCGGCGAGGCCCGGAACTGCTCCATCAGCGCATGCTTCAGGTCGTGGCGCGCCTGCATGATCTCGACGATCGACTCGCGCCGGCTGGTCTTGCCGTAACGGCGTTCGCCGAGCGGCCAGGTGCCGAGCTCGGCATCCTCATCGGTCTCCTCCGCGCCTTCGTCTTCGTTCATCGCCTTCTGGGCGCGGGCGAAGCGGCGGCCGATCTCGGCGAGCTCAGTCAGCATCGCCTCGGCGGTCTGCTGGTTCTCCTTCAGGAAAGCGGTGCCGGTCTCGGAGATCCGGTAGAGCTTCTTGTTGCCCTCGGCCTCGACCGAGGCAAAGCCGATCTCCTCGAGATAGGTGAGGGCGGGATAGATGACGCCGGGGCTCGGGCTGTAATAACCGCTGGTGCGGCTCTCGAGCTCCTTGATCAGCTCATAGCCGTGCCGCGGATTCTCCTGCAGGAGGTGCAGCAGCAGGAGTTGGAGGTCGCCGGCGCCGAGCTTGCGGGCCATCCGGAATCCGTCGCCGCCGCCACGGCCATGGCGCCCGTGCCGGCCGAAGAAGCCGCCGCCATGGCGGGGACCACCCCAGCCCCCGCGCCGGCCAACGCAGTCGTGGCGGTCGCTATGTCCGTGAGTTTCATGGAAAAAACGCATATTTCTGCCTTTCGTAATAGCGTACGATTGTGTCTATTGACATATCGTAAGATATGTTCTTCCGTACGGAAGTCAAGATGCATGAAGAAGGAAAGACGACCATGTTCGAGACCACGGCGCGCGTGCCCACCGCCAACGGCAGCCGCTACCTGCAGCAGCTCTGCAAACATTGGAGCCACAACCTCAAGGTCGAGTTCACGCCGGAGGCGGGGACCGTGGTGTTTCCCAGGGACGCCCGCGGCGCCGACTGGACGGACGATGCGACGCTCAGCCTGAAGGCCGGCAAGGATGTGCTGGAATGCAAGCTCGCCGCCAGCGCCGAAGCGCAGCGCGAGGCGTTGAAGGGTGTGGTCTCAAGCCATCTCGATCGCTTCGCCTTCCGCGAAGCACCGCTGAAGTTTGATTGGCAGGACGCGTGAGGCTCAGCGTGCGAAGAACAGCCAGAAGGCGATTTCGAACAGGGCGCCGCCGAGCACGGCGCCGAACCGTCGGCTGAGAATCCCCACCAGGATGACGACAAAGCCGCCGACCGAAAAGACGGCTGCAAGCGGCGCGTAAACCAGGACCCCCACCGGGACCATCTTGGTGAGCGCATACATCGCCAGCGCGGACAGCAGGCCGCTGCAAACGAAACCGAGCACGCCGTCGACGATCCAGCCGAGCGACGGCCTGGGTCCGGGCATGGGCGGAGCCGGCACATCGCCATCTCCCGGCACCACAGTAGCTTCCCTCGCTGCGGGTTCGGATGATGTTGGCTCCGGCACCATCGCGATCTCAGGCGGGAGCGGCGCGCCTGCTGCCTGCGCCGGCGCAGTCATCGCCATCGCTGCCGCATGGAGCAAGCAGGCCGCCGCGACGGCGAGGAAAGCCAGGGCAACAAGCGCATCCGCCCAGGCGATCGATGGGGCGAACCTGAAGATGGAGCCGATGCCGAAGACGTCCCCCATCGCGATTGCGAGCGTGATGCCGCCCGCAACCGTGTAGGCGGCGAGGCTCTTGCTTTGGATTCGGCCCGGCAAAGGCAGCGTACCGCGCGCGAGCAGGATGCCGGCCCAGATCGCAAGCGCCGGAAACAGAATCTGCCCGACCTGGCGGAGAATGAGATCGACCACCGGCGCGGCGTCCGCCCCGGCGATGATGTTTCGCAGGCCCAGAATCAACGCGATGCCGGAGCCCAGCGCCGCAAAGGCGCCGAGGAAATAGTCATAGGGCGCGCATTGGAAGCCCCACAGCAGGCGGATGCAGACCAATAGCCCCAACGCCCGCGGCAGGAGGCTGAGTAAAAAGCCGGGAACGCCGAGCGCGAAGACCTCCGACAGCCATTTCGGAGTTCCGCCATGGGAAACAAACAGCAGCA
>JAYSFH010000225.1:0-2754 GCA_041913405.1 Dongia sp.
ATGACTTCACCGGCAAGGTGGTCTATTCGCCGACCCTCGCGACCTATGCCGGCCTCTTCAACGACACCAGCATCAGCGTCATTCGCCGGACCGCGCTAACGGCGGTGACGGTGACCCTGATCTGTGCCGCGATCGCCTTCCCGCTCGCCTATTACATGGCGCGCTATGCCGGCCCGCGGGTCAAGGCGGTGTTCTACATCGCGGTCATGCTGCCGCTCTGGTCGAACTACCTGGTCAGGGTCTATGCCTGGAAGCTGATCCTGGCCAAGGAAGGGGCGCTCACCTGGGCGCTCGGCCATCTCGGCCTGCAGGCGCCGCTCGACTGGATCCTGGCGACGCCGGATATCGGCGGCGCCTCGCTCGGCACCTCGATGATCGGCACCTTCCTCGTCTTCGTCTATATCTGGCTGCCCTACATGGTGCTGCCGGTGCAGGCGGCGCTGGAACGGGTGCCGCGCTCGCTGATCGAAGCGTCGAGCGACCTCGGCGCCCATCCCCGCGACACCTTCCGCAAGGTGATCCTGCCGCTCTCGATCCCCGGGGTCGCCGCCGGCTCGATCTTCACCTTCTCACTGACGCTCGGCGACTACATCATCCCGCAGCTGGTTGGTTCGTCGCGGCCCTTCATCGGGCAGCTGGTCTACCAGTACCAGGGCACCGCCTCGAACCTGCCGCTTGCGGCCGCATTTGCCGTGGTGCCGATCGTGATCATGGCGGTCTATCTCTCGATGGCCAAGCGCTTGGGGGCCTTCGATGCGCTCTGACAGCGGCAAAGCAAAGGCGGGCTGGGGCCTGACCGCGGCCGCCTGGTTCGGCGTCCTGTTCCTGAACGTGCCGATCCTGTTCATCATCCTCTATTGCTTCACCACCGACGACCGCTCCTACGGTTTTCCGCCGCCGGGCCTGACCACCCAGTGGTTCGGGGTCGCCTTCGCCCGCGACGATCTTTGGGCGGCACTCGGGCTCTCACTGCGGGTCGCGTTCATCTCGATGGCGATCGCGCTCGTGCTCGGCACCCTCGCCGCAGCCGCGATGTACCGGTTCCGCTTCTTCGGCAAGGAGACGGTGACCCTGCTGATCCTGCTGCCGATCGCACTCCCCGGCATCGTGACCGGCATGTCGCTGCGCGCCGCCTTCGATCTCGCGAACCTGCCGTTCAGCTTTTGGACCCTGGTGCTCGGCCACGCCACCTTCTGCGTCGTCGTGGTCTACAACAACGTGATCGCGCGGCTGCGGCGTTCCTCGCCGGCGCTGGTCGAGGCCTCGATGGACTTGGGCGCCAACAGCTTCCAGACCTTCCGCTACGTGATCCTGCCGAACCTCGCCACCGCCCTGCTCGCCGGCGGCATGCTCGCCTTCGCGCTGTCTTTCGACGAGATCATCGTCACGACCTTCACGGCCGGCAACCAGAACACCCTTCCGATCTTCATCCTGAAGGAATTGTCGCGGCCGCATAACCGCCCGGTGACCAATGTCGCGGCGGTCATGGTCATGGTGATCACCTTCGGGCCGATCCTGCTCGCCTATTACCTGACCCGCGACACCCAGGACGTGGCCGGCAGCGGGAAATAGCCGCCGTCAGCGCGGCAGCTGCTGCAGGTAGGCGACCGTCAGGGCCACGGCCCCGAGGATCATCAGGATCATGAATCCCAGCACCATGAAACGGCGCAGGCTGGCTTCGCGTCCGGAGGACATGCCGCGAATGGAGCGCGAGAGGTTGGAGAGGCGCGACATGATGCGAATCAGCTTGTCGCGCTCGGTGTTCTGCCAGAACTGATAGAACACGATCAGGTAGACCGCTGAGAGGCCGATCAGCACCGCCAGAAACTGCGCCAGCCGGAACAGGAAGGTGTCTTCGGAGACATGGCCCCCGAGCACGCCCAAACCGAAGATCGCCACGATGCCGATCGCCATCGCGCGCCATTGCTGCAGCTTGCCGAAGCGGCTGGTTTTGACCGCCTCGTGATAGAGCATCAGCATCTCGGCATGGGTACGTTCGTCGAGCTCGCTCGGCACCAGGGCTTCTTCAGCCTCGGCCTCGCTCTCGTCGCCCGTATCGGGGGCCTTCTCGGTTTCCTTCTTCGCCATCACCCGGCTCACAGATTGGACCTCGCTCAGTCTGGGCGTGTTCGGTTAACAAAGGGCGAAGAGCTAAATATTTGACAGAAAATCGTAATTCCAAGTGGCTCACCGGAACCCCCGGGCGTTATAATGACTATTATAATAGCGACGTGCCTGCCATGAAACTGAAGCTGGTGACGATCGGCAGTTCGACGGGCGTGATCCTCCGAAGGAAGTGCTTGCGCGGCTGAAGCTCGAGAAGGGCGACTATGTCGGGCTCTCCGAAACGCCGGACGGGTACGAGATTTCGCCGTTCGACCCTGAGTTCGAGAAAGCCATGGATGCGAGCCGCGACGTCATGCGTCGATACCGCAACGCGCTGCGAGAATTGGCCAAATGATCTGGCGATGGATTCGCCTCCACGAAGCCACGGCGATTCATGCTGAGCAAGTTGCCGAACATGGTGGGCTGGAGGACATTCGAGACCAAGGGCTGCTCGAATCCGCCCTTGCGCGGGCTGAGAATCTCGCGGCCTTCGGCAAACCGGATGTCTGCGATCTCGCCGCCGCCTATGGCTTTGGACTGGCGCGCGACCACCCTTTCGCCGATGGAAACAAGCGCACCGCCTTCGTGGAAAGCGCGACCTTCCTCATCTTGAACGGCCGCGACCTCATCGCGACCGAGGTGGATGTC
>JAYSFH010000225.1:2764-6504 GCA_041913405.1 Dongia sp.
GAGACCATTTTGAGGCTGGCAGCGGGCGAACTGTCTGAGGCGGAGCTCGCTGACTGGTTCCGCAGGAACTCGCGCGAGACCGAGCGCTAGCTCTTCTTGCCGCCCGTCGCGGCCTTGATCAGGCGCTCGTCCGGCTCGGTTCGGTAGGCGGCGACCATGCGGTTGGTGGCGTTGGCCATGCCGACGATCGAGACCAGCTCGGCCAGCATCGCGTCGTTCATGCCGGCTTTGCGCGCGGCCGCGGTGTGGCTGACGATGCAGTAGTCGCAGGAATTGGTCATGCTGACCGCGAGATAGAGCATCTCCTTGGTTACCGGATCGAGCGTCCCCGGGCCCATGATCTGCTTCAGGTCTTCCCAGGTCCGCTTCAGGGTCGCCGGGTCGTTGGCCAGCACCTTCCAGAAATTGTTGATCCAGTCGACCTTGCGGGTCGCCTTGATGTCCTCATAGACAGCCTTCACTTCGGGCGAGGCATCGGCTTCCTCGATGAACGGCATCAGGGCCACGGGTGTATGCTCCTTGGTAAACGGCGCGGGGTCGCGCTCAGTACATGTGCTGGCCGCCGTTGATCGAGAGCGTCGAGCCGGTCACGAAGCCGCCCTCGTCCGCCACCAGGAACAACACGCCACGGGCGATTTCGGATGCCTCGCCCAGGCGGCCGACCGGGATTTTCGCGACGATCTTTTCCAGGACTGGCTGCGGCACCGCGCGCACCATGTCGGTGTTGATATAGCCCGGCGCGATGGCGTTGACGGTGATGCCCTTCGATGCGCCTTCCTGGGCCAGCGCCTTGGTGAAGCCGTGGATGCCGGCCTTGGCGGCGGCGTAGTTGACCTGGCCGTACTGCCCGGCCTGGCCGTTGATCGAGCCGATGTTGACGATCCGGCCGAAGCCGCGCGCGCGCATGGATTCGATCACCAGCCGGCAGAGATTGAAACAGGAGGTGAGATTGGTGTCGATCACCTGCTGCCATTGCTCGGGCGACATCTTCACGATCGTCCCGTCGCGGGTGATGCCGGCGTTGTTGACCAGGATATCGATCGGGCCGAGCTTCGCGGTGATCTCGGCGATGCCCTTCTCGCAGGACTTGAAGTCGGCGACGTCGAACTTGAAGACATCGATCCCGGTCTTCTCCTGGAAGGCCTTGGCGGCCGCGTCGTTGCCGGCGTAGTTCGCCGCGACCTTATAGCCGGCATTCTTCAAGGCAACCGAGATCGCCTCACCGATGCCGCGGGTTCCCCCGGTCACCACTGCCACCCTTGCCATGTTTCCTCCCCTGTTCGCCGTCTTTCTATTTATTCGTCACGCCCGGATGACGTGCAAATTTCAGCGCTCCACCGTTAGCGCGATGCCCATGCCGCCGCCGATGCAGAGCGTAGCGAGGCCCTTCTTCGCATTCCGCTTCTGCATCTCGTGCAGCAGAGTGACCAGCACCCGCGCGCCCGAGGCGCCGATCGGGTGGCCGATGGCGATGGCGCCGCCGTTCACGTTCACCTTGGCCGGATCCCAGGCCATGTCCTTGTTGACCGCGCAGGCCTGGGCGGCGAAGGCCTCGTTGGCCTCCACGAGGTCGAGGTCGTCGATCTTCCAGCCGGCCTTCTGCAGGGCGAGGCGCGAGGCCGGGATCGGGCCGGTGCCCATGATCGCCGGATCGACGCCGGCGGTCGCCCAGGAGGCGATCCGGGCCAAGGGCGTGAGGCCGCGCTTGGCCGCCATTTCCGCCGACATCAGGGTCACCGCCGCAGCGCCGTCGTTGATTCCCGACGCATTGCCCGCGGTCACCGTGCCGCCTTCCTTCAGGAAGGCCGGGCGCAGCTTGGCCAGGGTGTCGACCGTGGTGCCGTGCTTCGGGTATTCGTCACTGTCGATGGTGACGTCGCCCTTGCGGTCCTTCACCACGATCGGAACGATTTCGTCCTTGAACCTGCCGGCCTTCTGCGCGGCCTCCGCCTTCTGCTGCGAGGCGGCCGCGAACTGGTCCTGCTGCTCGCGGGTGATCTGGAACGCCTTCGCCACGTTCTCCGCGGTGTTGCCCATGTGATAGCCGTTGAAGGCATCCCAGAGCCCGTCGGTGATCATGGTGTCGATCATCTGGGCATTGCCCATCTTGGTGCCGTTCCTGAGGTGCATGCAGTGCGGCGCCATGCTCATGCTTTCCTGGCCGCCGGCGACCACGATCTCGGAATCGCCGTTGCGGATCGCCTGGAAGCCCAAGGCCACCGCGCGAAGCCCCGACCCGCAGAGCTGGTTGATGCCGTAGGCGGTCTTCTCGAAGGGAATGCCGGCACCGATCGCCGCCTGGCGGGCCGGGTTCTGGCCCTCGCCGGCGGCGAGGATCTGGCCCAGGATCACTTCCGAGACCTCGCCCGGCGCGATCTTCGCGCGCTTCAAGACCTCGACGATCGCCGCCTTGCCGAGCTCGTGGGCCGGCAGCTTGGACAGAGCCCCGCTGAAAGCGCCGACCGCGGTCCGCGCGGCGGAAGTGATGACGACGTCCTGTCCATTCTGGGCCATGGCGCTTTACTCCTCGGGGGGCTGGTGAAAAACGGCCTATAATTGAAGCTTCCAGGCCTTGGGATCGACCCTAAAAAGAATCCCGGCCAGCCGCAAGCGGCAAACCGTCGCGAACGCGCCCTGCAGCGGCGTGCCGGGGCGAATTTCCGTCTTATGAACGAGTGCACCCGCGCCCGGACAGCCACCTGAACAGCCGCCTGACTTGACATCGCCGATCCGGCGCGGAGTGATAGCCGGGTGCGCACCGACGAGCGTGGAGAATGCGGCCGGTGAACGATGCGATCCTGCCTGCCGACTGCCTGGATGACCTGCACGATCCGCGCCTGCAGCGGCTCTACGACTATTGGCGCGGCCGCTGCGTGGCGGGCGCGATCCCGGCGCGCAGCGCGGTCGATCCGCTCGATTTCCGCTACATCCTCGGCTATGTGACCCTGGTCGAGGTGGAGCCGGCGCCGCGGCGCTACCGATTCAAGCTCGACGGCTCGATCCTCGCCATGCTCTCGGGCATGGACTATACCGGCCGGTATCTCGATGCGCTCGGCCTGCCCGACTACATCGACTTCGTCGCCGCCAGCTACGACCGCGTGGTCGACCGGCAGAGCCCCTACGCCTATCGCAAGCACGGCGCCTTCGACACCAAGAGCTTCGACGAGGAGACCTTGATTCTGCCGCTCGGGCGCGACGGCAGGGTCGAGCACCTGATGGTCGCCGTCATCCCCGGCGACCTTGCACCGGAGCCGGGCAAGGTGGTGATCTGATGATCCTGGAATCGGCGCGGCTCGACGTGAAACCCGGCGAAGAAGGCGCCTTCGAGGCCGCCCTGCGAGAGGCGCACCCGCTGATCGCGGCGACGCCGGGCTTCCAGTCGATCGCCGTGCGGCGCTGCCTCGAGACGCCCAACCGCTACCTGCTGCTGGTCGAGTGGGACCGGCTTGAGGACCACACCATCGGCTTCCGCCAATCGGCTCGCTACGCGCAATGGCGCGCCTTGCTGCACCGCTTCTACGATCCCTTCCCGCAGGTCGAGCATTTCGCCGGAAATGTGCTAGACAGCCAGGATTGAGGAAGAACTGGGGAGCGCGTTCGTGGAGATCAAGCCGTTCGGCGTCGAGATGTGGATGAACGAGTTCGAGACCCGGTGCGAACTCAACCTGGCCGAGACCTGCGTCGATTCCATCACCCTGGGCGAGCTGCTGGACATGGCCGGCCGGCGCGAAACCGTGCTG
>JAYSFH010000226.1:0-6495 GCA_041913405.1 Dongia sp.
CCCAGCCTTCGTTGCGGCCGATCAGATCGTGCCGCAGCACCTCGACCGCGATGTTGTTCGACGCCGCGTTCAGCAGGATCGCCTCGATCGCGAAGTCGTCGATCTCGTTGGCCTGGACGCGCTCGGCACCGGCCATCTTTGCGCCGATCGCCGAGAGTCCGCTGCCGGCCGCAAAATCGAGCACGCGCTTGCCCCGGACCCATTGCGGATGATCGAGCAGGAACCGCGTCACCGCCTGACCGCCGGGCCAGGCGAAGGCCCAATAGGGCGGCGGCAGGTTGTTGGCTTCGAGCGTCGCCTCGGTCGCCTCCCAGATCGGCGTGATCTCGGTCGCGAGATTGAGCTTGATCTCCGGCGTCAGCGGCGGGGACGCGAGCGTGGTCTGAGATTGGATGAAGCTGCGCCGTTGTTCCGGCGTAGAAGGAGGATGGCTCACTGCATCAGCTTGGCGATGATGAGGCCCGCGAGCAGGATCCAGCCGATGAAGCGGTTGCTGTAGAAGGTGTCGCGGCAGTTCTTCGCATCGTCGAAGTTGCAGGAGACCGTCTGCCAGCCGAGATGCAGCGCGACCCCGATGACACCGAGCTTCGCCACCCAGCCGAGATCCGCGGTCATCACCATCAGCATCAGCAGCAGGATGGTCGCGATCGCAAAGCCGATCAGCCAGCTGCGCGTGTTGTCGCCGAAATAGCGCGCGGTGGATTTGACGCCGATCAGCGCGTCATCCTCCTTGTCCTGGTGCGCGTAGATCGTGTCGTAGAACAGGGTCCAGAAAAAGCCGGCGACGTAGAGCAACAGCGGCGGCCAGGCGAGCGCATTCGTGACCGCCGCATAGCCCATCAGCGCACCCCAGTTGAAGGTGAGGCCGAGGAAGGCCTGCGGCCACCAGGTGATCCGCTTCATGAATGGATAGGCGACGACCAGCAGCAGCGAGAGCACGCCGAGCTTGATCGCCAGGGGCTCAAGCTGCAGCAGGATGATGAAGGCGACGGCGAGCTGCAGCACGAGGAACACCAGCGCCTGTTTCAGGCTCAGAGCCCCGGAAGCGAGCGGCCGGGTGGCGGTGCGCGCGACCTTCTTGTCGAAGTCGCGGTCGACGATGTCGTTGATGGTGCAGCCCGCGCCGCGCATCAACAGCGCACCGATCGCGAACAGCACCATGACATAGCCGTCGGGCAGCCCGCCCGGAGGTGCCGCCAGCGCCAGCGACCACCAGCCGGGGAATAGCAGCAGCCAGGTGCCGATCGGCCGATCGACCCGCGCGAGCCGCAGATACGGGCGGATTCCTTGCGGAACATGCCGGTCGATCCAGTCGCCGGCTTGAATGTCGGTGGCACTGCTCATAGGTTGCGGGACCTTAGAGTGTGAGCCGGGGCGTCACAAGAATGATTCCGAGACTCCATGTCGCGGAGCACCTGCAGAAGAACGCGCGGTTCCTGGCCGACGATCGCGCCGCGCATTATCTCGTCAACGTGCTGCGCCGGGGCAGCGACGATCCGGTGCTGCTGTTCAACGGCCGCGACGGCGAATACCGCGGCCGCATCGCCGAGGCCCAGAAGCGCCGCCTGGTGCTGGAGGCGCTGGAGCGGACCCGGGAACAGGAAGCCGAGCCGGATCTCTGGCTCTGCTTCGCGCCCTTGAAGAAGGACGCGGTGGACTTCCTGGTCGAGAAGGGTACCGAGCTCGGCGTCGCGCGCTTCCAGCCGGTCCTCACCCAGCACAGCGCCAGCAACCGGATCAACCATAGCCGGCTGACCCTGGTCGCGACCGAGGCCGCCGAGCAATCCGAGCGGCTGACCGTGCCGGAGGTGCTGGAGCCGATCAGCCTGGAAGCCCTGCGCACCGGCTGGCCCAAGGACCGGCATCTGCTGGTCTGTGCCGAGGCCGGGCCGGCGACGCCGATCGCCGAGGCGTTATCCGCCCTAACATCCGATGTGAGATTACCTCACAAGTACGCTGTCCTGATCGGTCCTGAGGGAGGATTTCAGGACGATGAGCTTGACCGGCTGAAGAAACTGCCCTTTGTTACGGCCGTCGGGCTGGGGCCTCGCATTTTGCGCGCCGAGACGGCTGCTTTGGCGGCCTTGTCGGCCTTTCAGGCGATCCTCGGCGACGGCGCCAAACGGCCGCCTCGATAGCCCTGGGGCCGTAAAGCGCCCCGGCAATCGGGGTTCGGCAAGCAGCGGTTCTGCTTCTTGCCTGTTAGAATTTTTCCAAACAGGATTTTCCTGGGGAGCGGACTTTGTCGGCACCACCGAAGTCACAGGGCGAGCCCATCACGTCCAAAGCCCAGCTGGTCGAGTATTTCTCGTCCGGCTCGAAGCCGAAATCCGCCTGGCGCATCGGCACCGAGCACGAGAAGTTCGTCTTCGACGCCAAGACCCTGAAACCGATCCCCTATGAGGGCCCGAACGGCATCGGCGCCATCCTCACCGGCCTCACCCGCTTCGGCTGGGAGGCGATCGAGGAGAACGGCAAGGTCATCGCCCTCACCAAGGACGGCTGCAATGTGAGCCTGGAGCCCGGCGGCCAGTTCGAGCTCTCGGGCGCGCCGGTGCAGTCGATCCACCAGACCTGCGCCGAGGTCGGCAACCATCTCAGCCAGGTGAAAGCGATCGGCGCGGAATT
Organism: Dongia sp.; assembly: GCA_041913405.1. Taxonomy (GTDB): domain Bacteria; phylum Pseudomonadota; class Alphaproteobacteria; order Dongiales; family Dongiaceae; genus Dongia. The sequence goes on from JAYSFH010000226.1 coordinate 2,629, forward strand.
GGGCGTCGGCTTCCTCGGCATGGGCTTCCGCCCGAAATGGACCCGCGAAGACACGCCCTGGATGCCGCGCAACCGCTATCAGATCATGCGCAACTACATGCCGAAGGTGGGCAAGCTCGGCATCGACATGATGACCCGCACCTGCACGGTGCAGGTCAATCTCGATTTCGCCGACGAAGCCGACATGGTGAAGAAGCTGCGCGTGTCGCTCGCGCTGCAGCCGGTCGCGACCGCCTTGTTCGCGGATTCGCCGTTCACCGAAGGCAAGCCGAACGGATTCATGAGCTATCGCGCGAACATCTGGACAGACACCGATCCCGATCGCACCGGCCCCCTGCCCTTCGCCTTCGAGGACGGCATGGGCTTCGAGCGCTATGCCGATTACCTGCTCGATGTGCCGATGTATTTCGTCTATCGCGACGGGAAGTATATCGACGCCAGCGGCCAGTCGTTCCGCGATTTCCTGAACGGCAAGCTGCCCGCCCTCCCCGGCGAGACGCCGACCACCGCCGACTGGTCGGATCACGCCACCACCGCTTTCCCGGAAGTGCGCCTCAAGAAATTCCTGGAGATGCGCGGCGCCGACGGCGGTCCCTGGGACCGGCTCTGCGCCCTGCCCGCCCTCTTCGTCGGCCTGCTCTACGACCAGACCGCGCTCGATGCCGCCTGGGACCTGGTGAAGAACTGGACCGCCGAAGACCGCGCCAACTTGAAGGCCGCGGTGCCGAAACAGGCGCTGAAGGCGAAGTTCGGCAAGGGCACGGTCCGCGAGTTGTCGCTCGAGGTCCTGAAGATCGCGCGCGCGGGCCTCAACGCCCGCAAGTCCGGCGACCTCGCCGGCACCGACGAAAGCGGGTTCCTCAACGTGCTGCAGACCATCGCCGATTCCGGCGAATGCCCGGCCGAGGAGAAGCTGAAGCTGTTCCACGGCAAATGGGGCGGGTCGGTCGATCCGGTCTATGCGGAGTTCGCGTATTAGGCGATAATGATCGCGGCACTCAGCAGCGAGCATTCATGTCCTTGACGCTAGGCGAGCGTATTCTGGCGGGCGCAGTCGTGTTCGGCGCGCTGCTCTTTGCGATCGCGTCGGTCACTTTCTGGAGCAGCGATCGTTACGCTTGCCCCGTGCCATCCACCGGCAACCTCTGGAAAGACGAGGCCAACCCCGAAGAATGTCGGTTGCTCCGTCGCTTTCCTGATCTTGTGCGGAGAGATGGCGATCAATTGATCGTCACTTTAGTTTCCGGCGAATCCAAGATCTTCCGTGACTATGAGAAAGAGAACTGCGGGCTTGTCGACTGCAAATTCTACGTACTCGAGTCGGTCGCAAGAGACGACGATGTCGTCTTGATCTGGTCAGGGATGACCGAAGGCTCAGATAACGTCCTGTTGGATCGTCAGTCCGGCGCCGAGTTGACCGTTGCGGACTTTCCCGAGCGGAGTCCCGATGGGTCATATTGGGCCGTCGTCGACGGCGGCGCGTCGTTCGGCTCCAACCAGATACAGTTCATTCGGCATGAGAACGGTCAGTTCAATGTCGTTGGAGCGGCGAACAGAGAACTGTGCGGATTTTTGCGGTGGGACGGTGCGCCGGTGTTCATGATGGTTTGCTTAGACCGACACGCCGACAGAGCCAAAGAGTACCGCGTTGCTCCCGATCTTCGCGGTGGGTTAATCCAAATCGAAACTGGGCGCCGTCTCACCTCAGACGAAGAAGACTTGGCGTTCTATCCCTAGAGGCGAAGCGACCCTTCACCAATCACGATCGGCTAAGGTCGACCATCCACGAGTTTGCGTCAGGGAACGCGTTCTTTCCGATGCGGGCCGTACTCCGCTCCGGGCAAGCTCACTCGTGGATGGTCATCTCGCGAAACACCGCTCCTACTTGATCGCGATGCCCCAGGGCAGTTCGCCGACCGGGATCGACTTCAGCACTTTCAGAGCGGCCACGTCGATCACCGAGACGTCGTTGGATTCGCCGTTGGCGCTGAGCAGGGTCTTGCCGTCGGGGGTGAGGGCCAGCTGCCAGACCCGCTGGCCGACCAGCAGGTAGTCCTTCACTTCGTAGGTCTCCATGTCGACCACGGCGACGCGGTTGGCCGGCCCCAATGCGATGAAGGCGGTCTTGGCGTCGGGGGTCAATGAGATGCCGACCGGCTGCAAGGTCTCCTTGCGCACGCCTTGCACCGCGAACTCGATCTTCTGCAGGATCTGCCTCGTGCCGGCGTCGATCACCGCGACCGTGCCGCCGACTTCCGACGAAACCCAGACCTTCGAGCCGTCCGGGGTGAAGGCGGCGAAGCGCGGCCGGGTGTCCACCAGCACGTTGTCCTTCACCTCGAGCGTGGCGGTGTCGATGAAATGCGCCATGCTGGTGGTCTCGGAAGTGTTCACCAGCCACTTGCCGTCGGGGCTGACGCCCATGCCCTCGGGCTCGGTGCCGACCGCGATCTCGCCGGCGACGTCGCCGGCCTCGACGTCGAGCACCGTCACCATGTTGTTGTCCTCGTTGGCGACGTAGAGCGTCTTGCCGTCGGGCGAGAGGACGAAGAGCTCGGGGTCGGGACCGCTCGGCAGGGTGTGCAGCACCTTCAGGCTGTCGGTGTCGAGCACCTCGATGTGATCGGCGTCGCTGGTGCAGATATAGACGTGCTTGCCGTCCTTGCTCATGGTGATGCCGCGCGGGCGCTCGCCCACCTCGACGGTCGCGGTCACCTCCAGCTTGTCGAGGTCGATGACGCTGACCGTGTTGCCCTTCTCATTCGAGACATAGGCGGTAAAGGCCGATGCCGGGCTCGGCATCAGCGCCCCGGCCGCCGCCACCAAGCCGCTCACCATCCATCCTGCGCGCATCGACCAACCCCCTCATCCTAAAGGTGGATTTCGCGTTTGCCCCGCGATCCATCGGTGAGGGGCACTATGAGCGGCGCAACGCGCGCGGCGCAAATTCCATTAGTCCCGGCCGCGTCGGGACTTTTTCCCGAGGCGTTCGGTGCGCCGGCGTCTTACTCTCGGGCGAGCTCATTCGAGGAAGACAGCATGCGAAGCCTCGCCCGCCTGCAATCGATCCGCGCGCGCCTGATCCTGATCCCGCTGCTGATCCTGCCGGCGATGCTGATCTTCGCCGTCACCATCCTGCTTTCGGGCGCCGGCGAACGCATCGCCGAGGAGACCCGCTCCGGCATGCAGACCGGCCGCGTGCTGGTCGCCTATTCGCTGCGCACCATAGGCAACACGCCCAATCCGGATGCGGAGATCCGGCACCTGATGGGCAATCTTGCCAATGTGCGGCATGTGCAGTTCGTCTATCTGCCGAGTGCTGGCACCAGCGGCGCGCCGCCGCTGCTGCATGCCGAGCCGCCGCGCATCGAGGCGCCGGGCTGGTTCGTCGGCCTGTTCGAGACCGAGCGGCCGGTCGAGACCTATCCGGTGACCATCCAGGGTGCGCGGCGCGGCGAGGTGATCGTGGTCGGCAACCCCTTGGATGAGATCGGCGAGGTCTGGTCGGAGCTGGTGTTCCTGGTCGGCCTGCTGGCCGGCGCCTCGCTGCTGATCCTCTTCGCCCTGCTCTGGACCGCGCGTTTGGTGGCGCGACCGATCGAGGCGCTGAGCGCGGGCATCGACCGGCTGGGCCGCGGCGAGTTCGCGCCGGTCGGACGGAGTCGCGTCTCGGAGCTGCAGCGAATCGGCGAGAAGTTCAACGCCCTGGCGCAATCGCTCGACCGGGCGCAGCACGACAACAGCCTGCTGATCGGCAAGCTGATCGCGGTGCAGGAATCCGAGCGGCGCGAAATCGCCCGCGAGCTGCACGACGATTTCGGCGCAACCTTGTTCGGCATCCGCACCGAGCTCGCGCTGATCCGCGAG